>NZ_JBDJLM010000009.1:0-113948 GCF_039673365.1 Pseudomonas sp. TWI923
CGGGGGCCCCCCCCCCCCCCCCCCCCCCCCGCGGGGGGGGGGGCGGGGGCCCCCCCCCGCGATGGCGTTAAAACCCGGTCACCGTCCGGGCAACCGCCCGGCACCATGGATGGCGCGAGGTTTCACCCCCAGGGGCCGCGCCGTATATACTGCGCGCCAATGTTAGTGGGAGAGCCTCGTGGCCATCGAAATTCACTGGATCCGTGACGACCAGACCCTGGCCGAGCACTGCCAAAGCTGGCGCGAACTGCCCTTCGTGGCGCTCGACACCGAATTCATGCGGGTCGACACCTTCTACCCGAAAGCCGGCCTGATCCAGGTGGGCGTCGGCGAGCACGCCTACCTTATCGACCCTCTGCTGATTGGTGACTGGCAGCCGCTGGCCGAGTTGCTCGACGACACGACCGTAGTCAAGGTGCTGCACGCCTGCAGCGAAGACCTCGAAGTGCTGCTGCGCCTGACCGGCAAGCTGCCGCAGCCGCTGTTCGACACCCAGCTGGCCGCCGGTTACCTGAACATCGGTTTCTCCATGGGCTACTCGCGCCTGGTGCAGGAAGTCCTGGGGCTTGATCTGCCCAAGGGCGAGACCCGCTCCGACTGGCTGCAGCGCCCATTGTCCGATACCCAGGTGAGCTACGCCGCCGAGGATGCCGTGCACCTGGCCGAGCTGTTCAGCGCGCTGCGCCCGAAATTGTCCGACGACAAGTACGCCTGGGTCCTCGACGACGGCGCCGAGCTGGTCGCCGCGCTGCGCCGTGAAGTCGAGCCAGAGACCTTGTACCGCGACGTCAAGCTGGCCTGGAAGCTGGGCCCTCAGCAGTTGGCTGTGCTGCGCGAGCTGTGCGCCTGGCGCGAGCGCGAAGCCCGCAGCCGCGACGTACCGCGCAACCGTATCCTCAAGGAACACTCGTTGTGGCCCATGGCCAAGAGCCAACCCGGCAACCTGCCGGCCCTGGGCAAGATCGAAGAGATGCACCCGCGCACCATCCGCCAGGACGGCGAGTTCCTCATCCAGCTGATCAAGCGCGCCGCAGGCCTTCCCGCCGAACAGTGGCCGCAGCGCCTGCCTGAGCCGCTGCCGATCGAGGCCGCCGGCATTCTCAAGCGCCTGCGTGCCATCGGCCAGGCCGAAGGCGAGCGCCTGCAGATCGCCCCGGAGCTGATGCTGCGCAAGAAGACCCTCGAGGCCCTGCTCAAGAGCGGCTACCCCGACGGCCCCTATCAACTGCCCGATTCGCTGCGCGGCTGGCGTCGCGAGCGTATGGGCCAGGCCCTGCTGGACGACCTGGCAGGCGCCGGAGAAGCTCAATGAAACGTATCTGCTCGATTTACAAGAGCCCACGCAAGAACGGCATGTACCTCTATGTGCTCAAGGCCGATGGCCTGGAGCGCGTTCCTGAAGGCCTGTTGCCGGTATTCGGCACGCCGATGCACGCCTTCGACCTGGTGCTGACCCCGGAGCGCAAGCTGGCCCGCGAGGACATCGTGAAAGTGCTGGAGAACCTCGACAACCAGGGTTACCACCTGCAGATGCCGCCGCCGGAAGAGGAGTACATCGAGCACCTGCCCGAAGAGTTGCTGCGCCGCAACGACCCGGTCTGATTCGGGCGCGCTCATCCTCATAGCTGCGGCCCGCCTGGCGGGCCGCTTTCGTTGTTTGCCAAGGTTGTGTTTCACATGCGCGTACTGATCGCTGAACAGGATCATGCCAACTACGCCCGCCTGCTCGGCGAGGCAGCACCGGACCTGGAAGTGCTGACCAGCGGCGACTCCGCTGAACTGGCGCGCTTCGCCGCCGACTGCCCGGTGTGGCTGGGCCAGCCGGACCTGCTGGCCAGCCTGCTGCGCCAGGGCCATAAACCTGAGTGGATGCAATCGACCTGGGCGGGCATCACCCCGCTGCTGGCCGATGCGCTGCCGCGTGACTACCGCCTGACCCGGGCGGTGGGCATCTTCGGCCAGGTGATGGCCGAGTACATGCTCACCTACATGCTGGTGCACGAGCGCGAAGTGTTGTCGCGCCTGGTCAGCCAGGTCGAGCGGCGCTGGGACGACCGCCCCGGGCGCAGCCTGGAAGGGCGCCGGGTACTGATCGTCGGCACGGGCGACATCGGCCAGCGGGTCGCCGAGTTCCTCGTGCCCTTTGGCGTGACCCTGTACGGCGTAGCCAGCACGGCGCGCGAGCAGGCGCCCTTCGTCGAGGTGGTCGGGCTCGACCAGTTGCCACGCATGGTCGGGCAGGCCGACTACGTGCTCAACCTGCTGCCCGACACCCCGGCTACCCACGATATCTACGATGCAGCGCTGTTCAAGTGCTTCCAGCCCAGCGCATTGTTCATCAACGCCGGGCGTGGCGCGGCGGTGGTCGATGCAGCCCTGGTCGAGGCGCTCAAGGAAGGCCATCTGGCCGGTGCGGTGATCGACGTCTGCCGGCAGGAGCCGTTGCCTGCGCGGCACCCGTTCTGGACCGCCTGGGGGCTGCTGCTGACCGGGCACAGCTCGGCGCCGACCTCGCCGCCGGCGATGGTGCGCTTGTTCGTCGAGAATGTGCGGGCCTATGCAGCGGGGCAGGGGTTGCGCGGCGAAGTGAATTTCGCTCGGGGGTATTGATTCATCCTTGGCCTGTACCGGCCTCTTCGCGGGTTTACCCGCGAAAAGGCCAGAGCAGCCAGCAGAAGGCTTACAGGCTGAACTCACCCTCAGCCGCCAGCTCGCTCAGCGGCCGGCGCGGGCTCGGCACTTCGCGGGCCTGCAGGCCCTCGGCCAGGCTAGCCTTGTCGCCCAGTTTGCCGATCGCCACCATCGCGTGCAGCGCGTAGCCTTCGGGGATCTTCAGCTCGCTACGGGCCAGGTCCTGGTCGAAGCCGGCCATGCCATGGGTGTGCCAGCCGCTGATGCTGGCCTGCAGCGCCAGGTGGCCCCAGGCGGAGCCGGTGTCGAAGGTGTGCCACAGCGCCGGCTTTTCTTCATCCGAGCCCGGTGCGGCGAAGGTGGTCTTGGAAATTACCAGCACCAGCGCCGAAGCCTGCTGCGCCCAGCTGCGGTTGAACTCGTTGAGGATGCCCAGGTAGCGCTCCCAGCTCGGCGTGTCGCGGCGCGCATAGAGGAAGCGCCAAGGCTGCGAGTTGTAGGCCGAAGGCGCCCAGCGCGCGGCTTCGAGGAAGCTCAGCAGGGTCTCCTGGCTGATCGGCTCGGCGGTGAAGGCGCGAGGCGACCAGCGGTTGATGAACTGCTCGTTGATGGCGTAGTCGGCGATACGAGGGGTGGCGCTCATGGCTGCTCCTGCAGTGGGCGGGGTAAAGACCGCACGCTACTGCGTCCGGCAAGCACTGACTAGCGGTCTGGCGTTGCCGCCGGACAGCCTCTAGACTGGCGCCGCCGCGCGCCGCGGATTCAAGTTGATTGCAGGAATACGTGTGATGATCGCCGACAACGCGCCCTTCTGGCGGCGCAAGACCCTCGAAGAACTCGACTCGCGCGAGTGGGAGTCGCTGTGCGACGGCTGCGGCCTGTGCTGCCTGCAGAAGCTCGAGGACGAAGAAGACAACAGCGTCTATTACACGAGCATCGCCTGCAAATTGCTCGACCTCACCACCTGTCAGTGCAGCGACTACCCCAACCGCTTCGCCCAAGTGCCCGACTGCATCCAGCTCACCCCGGGCAAGGCCGACCAGTTCAAGTGGCTGCCGCCCACCTGCGGTTACCGCCTGGTCAGCGAGGGCAAGGACCTGCCGGCCTGGCATCACCTGGTCAGCGGCGACCGCGAGCAAGTTCACGAGCAGCGCATTTCCCGGTCCGGGCGCATGCTCAGTGAGAACGATGTGGATGAAGATGACTGGGAAGATCACCTGATTTTCCGCGCTGGTTGAATCGCCCGGGCTTTCGTCTCTGGGGAACAAGGAGTTTTCTGTATGCGTCGCCCGCTGTTGCTGCTGCTTGGCCTGCTGGCCAGTTCCCAGGTACTGGCGAAGAAAGTCGACCTCGATTACCAGGTGCGCCTGCTGCCGCAAAGCGGCCAGGCCGAAGTGCGCCTGACCCTGGCCGACGGTAGCGTGGTGCGCAGCCTGGACTTTGACCTGGGCCAGAGCGGCGCCTACAGCGACTTCCTCGCCGACGGCCAGTGGCAGGCCCAGGGCGGCCGCGGTGTGTGGCGCCCGGCCTCCGGCAAGACCAGCCTCAGCTACCGGGTACTGCTCGATCAGGCGCAGCCTGGCGCCAGCCATGAGGCCCGGATCACCGCGCATTGGGCGTTGCTGCGCGGTGAGCAGCTGGTGCCGCCGGCGCGCCTCGACCAGCAGGACGGCACCGAACTGGTGGCGCGCCTGACCTTCGAGTTGCCCGCCGGCTGGAAGAGCGTGGAAACCGCCTGGCCGCGCATCGGCCGGCAGAAATTCCGTATCGACGATGTTTCGCGCCTGTTCGACCGCCCCACCGGCTGGATGCTCGCCGGCAACCTCGGCAGCCGCCGGGCGCGCCTTGGCGAGACCGAAGTCACCGTTGCCGCGCCGCAGGGGCAGGGCATGCGCCGCATGGATACGCTGACCCTGCTGACCTTCGTCTGGCCGCAACTGCAGGCGGTGTTCCCGCGCAACCCGCCCAAGCTGCTGCTGGTCGGCGCCCGGGACGGCATGTGGCGCGGCGCCCTGGCCGGGCATAACTCGCTGTACCTGCACAGCGGCGCGCCGCTGATCAATGACAGCGGCGCCAGCCCGCTGCTGCGCGAAGTGGTGCAACTGTTCGCGCAGATCAACGACCGCGATGGCAGCGACTGGCTCGGCGAGAGCCTCACCGACTATTACGCCACCGAACTGCTGCGCCGGGCAGGCGGCATCAGCGATGACCGCTATCAGGCCTTGCAGGCCCGCTTGCACAAGCAGGGCGCCAAGGTGACTCAGCTCAAAGGCGCCAAGGCCGACGCCGCGCAAGTCGCCCGCGGGGTGTTGCTGTTGCAGGCGCTGGACCGCGAGATCCGTCTGCACAACCACGACAAGCGCTCGCTGGACGATGTGGCGCGGGCGCTGATGCGCCTGACCAGCGTGAGCACCGAAGAGTTCGTGCAGATCAGCGAGAACGTGCTCGGGCGCCAGTCCGAGGTGTTGCAGAGCAAGTTGTTGCGGTAGATGCCTGTACCGGCCCTGTCGCCAGCAAGCCGGCTCCCACAAGGTCCACGAAAACCCTGTGGGAGCCGGCTTGCCGGCGATGGGGCCAGACCTGCTTACTTGAACTTCGGCCCCGACCGGGTATTCAAGCCCTTGGCCATGCGGTCATACAGCACCACATTCACCGTCGCCGCCAGGTTCATGCAGCCCTGGGTCGGAATGTAGATGGTCTCTTCGCACCACCCCCGCACATCCTCGCTCAGCGAGCCATCCTCAGGCCCGAAGATGTAGATCGCCCGATCCGGGTGGGTGTACTCCGGCAGCGGCCTGGCACCGTCCACCAGCTCCACCGCCACGGGCGTGCAACCCAGCGGGATGATGCGCTGCAGGTCGTCGATGCCGATCAGCGGAATGTCGTAGTGCACGCGCTTGGTGTCGGTGACGAAGTCGCGGGCGCGCTCGTAGCGCTTGCCGGTGTAGAACACCGAATTGACCCCGTAACAGCCTGCCGCACGCATCACCGAACCGACGTTCTCGGCGGATTTGGGGTTGAACAGGCCGATGCAGCTGTACCGTTTGTTCGCCACGAGTCGGGCCCTTCGCAAAAAAAGAGCGCGATTATACGGGGTCGCCGACGCGGCGGGGGCGGGAATCGACGTTCAGTCTTTCTTCAGCAGGCTGGCCAGCCCGGCGAACGGGTTATGGGTGGCCACGGCGGTTTTCGGCGAGCTCAGCGAGCCCTCGCTGAAATACTGCTGGTCGGTGTAGCGCGAATGCTCGTTGTCGTGGCAGTACAGGCACAGCAGCTCCCAGTTCGAGCCGTCCTGGGGGTTGTTGTCGTGGTTGTGGTCACGGTGGTGCACGGTCAGTTCCGACAGGCGCTTGCCGGAGAACTCGCGGGTGCAGCGGCCGCACACGTGGGGGTACATCTTCAGCGCCTTGTCGCGGTAGCCCATTTCCTTGTCGCGCTTGGCGTCGGCGAGGATGCGGTCGAGGCGGGCGGTGGCAGCGGAGGTGGAGCTCATGGTGTTACCTTTTTCTGATCAGGCGAATGACGGTTATAGCGTCGAGTCTAGCGCGCCTGTGGCGTCAGCGGACAGGCAAAAACGCAAGGATCGGCCTAGCCTGTAGCAAGGTTCCCGACAGGAGGTGGCAGATGTTGCATGCGATCCTCGCCGCGCTGCTGAGCGCCGCCACCCCCATGGCCGATGCCGCCGGCCAGCAGGCCGGCTCCCTCACACCCGCGCCCGGTGCGCCCGGCACGGCGACCCCTACGCCGTATCCGCAGATCACCCCGAGCGCGCCGCCCAAGGCCGGCGCCAACCGCCCCGGCGCACCGCTGTTACCGCCTATGCCGGTGCCCGGGCCGCCGAAGGATCAACCGTTGCCCGGGTTGAACCAGGACCCGCCGAAAGCCCCGGGCAAAAACGACTAGACCTGGCGCGCCAGGCTTTGCCCGTCCTGCATGCGCAAGCGCTTGGACAACGCCACCGCCAGGGCGCGGATGATGCGTGCGGCGATGCGCGGCGCGTCCATCAGCATTTTTTCCAGTGAGTCCTTGCCCAGGGTGAGCAATTGGCAATCGCTGGCCGCGACACAGGTGGCCGAGCGCCGCTCACCGTCGAGCACGGCCATTTCGCCGAAGGCACGGCCCTTGCGCAGGGTGGCGATCTCCACCAGGGTGCCAGTGGCGTCGGTCTTGCGTACCGAGACCACGCCGCGGTGCAGGATGCACATGAACGTGCCGGCATCGCCTTCGCTGAAAATGGTCTGGCCTTCGCTGATCGTGGTGAGGCTGAAATAGCCGGCGGCGGCAAGGTAGTCGCCGGGTTGCAGGGTGTCGAACTGGCCGCAGTCCATGAGCATGTCGCGGATTTCGGCGTTGAGGTGGGATTGGTCGGGCATGTGTTGTTCTTCTTTCAGGCTCGAAATTCAATGGCGCCTTCGTGGGAGCGGGCTTGCCCCGCGATGGCGTCGTCCGAATTGACGCTATCGCGGGGCAAGCCCGCTCCCACGATCAATGGCCGTGGCGCTATTGAGACAACCAAAAACGCGTTTTACACCACGCCCAGTTCATTGAAGACGAACGCATATTCCAGCGCCACGTCGCGCAGCCCCTGGTAACGCCCGCTCATGCCGCCGTGGCCAGCGCCCATTTCGGTCTTGAGCAGCAGCAGGTTGCTGTCGGTCTTGAGCGTGCGCAGGCGCGCCACCCACTTGGCCGCTTCCCAGTACTGCACGCGGCTGTCGTTGTAGCCGGCGATCACCAACATGGCCGGATAGGCCTGCTGCTTGACGTTCTCGTACGGGGCGTAGCCCTTGATTCGCGCGCACACCTCGGGCTCTTCGGGGTTGCCCCATTCGTCGTACTCGGTGACGGTCAGCGGCAGCTCCGGGTCGAGCATGGTGTTGAGCACGTCGACGAACGGCACTTCGGCGATGGCGCAGCGGAACAGCTCCGGGCGCAGGTTGAGCACCGCGCCCATCAGCAGCCCGCCGGCGCTGCCGCCACTGATGGCCAGGCGCTCGGAGGAGGTGATGCCCTCGTTGATCAGGTGTTCGGCGCAGGCGATGAAGTCATCGAAGCTGTTGTGCTTGTGCTCCTGCTTGCCGGCCCGGTACCAGGCCTCGCCCAGCTCGCCGCCGCCGCGCACATGGGCGATGGCGAAGGCCACGCCGCGCTCCAGCAGGCTCAGGCGGGCATGGGAGAACCAGGGGTCGAGGCTTTCGCCGTAGGCGCCGTAGCCGTACAGGTAGAGCGGCACGGTCTTGTCCAGATCGACACGGCGGCGCACCAGGCTGATCGGCACGCGGGTGCCGTCCTTGGCGACTGCCCACAGGCGCTGGTTGACATAGTCGTCGGCATCGAAAGCGCCCAGCACCGGGGTCTGCTTGAGCACGGCCTGCTCGCCCGTGGCCAGCTCCAGCTGGCGCACCTGGGCCGGGCGGTTGAGGGCCTCGTAGCGCAGACGGATGCGCGTGCTGGCGAACTCCAGGCTGTCCTGCACGTACAGGCTGTAGGCTGCGTCCGGCAGCTGTACGCGGTAGGCCGGCAGTCCTTGCGGGCGCACCTCGATGATCGGCAGGCCGCCTTCGCGCAGGCTCAGGCTCAGGGCCGAAGCGTTGAGGCTTACGCCTTCGAGCATGATGTCGTCGCGGTGTGCTACCAGCAGCTGCCAGTTGTCGCGGGTCGGCACCTGGTCGGCCGGGGCGTGGTACAGGGCGAAGTTGATGCCGTCCTGGTTGCTGCGGATGAACCAGCGCCACTGGCCGTCGAGCTGGCCGTGGTCGGGGAAGTATTCGTGGCCTTCGACCCGTGGCGCCAGGCAGGTGAACGCAGCTTGCGGCGTGGCGGCGTCCAGCACCCAGGCCTCACTGGTGGTCTTGCTGTTGAGCAGCAGCACCAATTGGCGCTCGGAGCTGGCGCGGTAGCAGTGCAGGAAGAAGCGCCCGTCGGGCTCTTCGAACACGCTCAAAGCATCGGCCTCGCCGAGGGTGTGGCGGCGCAGGCGCCAGGGGCGGTGGGTGTCGTCCAGTTCGGCGAAGAACAGCGTCTGGCTGTCGTTGGCCCAGGTCATGCTGCCGTCGCAATCGTCGAAGGGCAGGGTAGTCAGCGCGCCGTTGGCCAGGTCCTTGACGTACAGGGTGTAGATCTCGTCGCCGCTGGTGTCGAGGCTGTAGGCAAGCAGGCGGTGGTCGGGGCTGACGTTGAATGCGCCGAGGGCCAGGAAGCCACCATTGGCCAGGGCATTGGGGTCGAGCAAAAGTTCTTCGCGGCTTTCATCCACCGTGTTGCTGTCATCCGCAGGGCGCGGGCAGCGGTAGTGGCGCGGGTATTCGTCGCCGGCGGTGGTACGGGTGTAGTACAGGTAGGGGCCCCAGGGCGAGGGCAGCGACAGGTCGGTCTCGAGGATACGGCCCTTGATCTCTTCGAACAGCTGTTCGCGCAAGCTGGCCTGGTCGGCCAGGCAGTCCTCCTGATACGCGTTTTCCGCGTTCAGGTAGGCCAGTACCTCGGGGGTGTCGCGATCTTGCAGCCAGGCGTAGGGGTCGGTGCCGGGGGCCTGGTGGGCGACGGGGGGCATGATTGGCATTCGGTGTCTCATGATTGAAGGCAGCCTGTGCCGGCCATTTCGCGGGTAAACCCGCTCCCACAGGTTATGCGGCGGCCTGTGGGAGCGGGTTTACCCGCGAAGAGGCCGGCCCAGGCAAGTCAAAGATCGGCATCCTCCACCACCCTCACCTTGCCGGCATCCAGCGCATAGGCCGCATCGGCCAGGTCATTGCTGACCTTCTCCACCTTCAACTGCCCGGTCACCCACAGCGGTGTGTAGATATCGTCGATCTTCAACCCTTTCGGATACCGCACCAGCACCAGCTGGTTCGGCGGCGGCGGCGGTACATGGATGCAGGCGCCGGGGTACGGCACTAGGAAGAACAAGGTGCTGTTGCCCTTGGCATCGCTTTCCAGCGGCACCGGGTAGCCGCCCAGGCGGATCTGCTTGCCGTTCATGGCGGCCACGGTCTTGGTCGAGTACATCACCGCCGGCAGGCCCTTGCTCTGCTTCAGGCCACCCTTGGCAGTGAACACGCCCTGGGCTTCGGGGGAGTTGTGGTCGATCTCGGGCATCTGCTCGAGGGCCTTCTGGTCCGACTTGGGCATCAGCTCCAGCCAGTCGGTCTCGGGCAATTCGGCATGGGCCAGGGTGCTGGCAAGCAGCAGGGGAATGAGGAAAAACGCACGCATGGAAATGCTCGGCAACTCAGGTTTGAATTGCCGAGCATTCTAGCCTGTGTTCAGTTCTTCTTGATGAAGCCGTAGATCACCAGAAGGATGATGGCGCCGACCAGGGCCCCGAAGAAGCCCGCGGCCTGCCCGGCCTGGTAGATGCCCAGAGCTTGCCCGCCATAGGTGGCGGCCAGGGAACCGGCGATGCCGAGGAGGATGGTCATGATCCAGCCCATGCTGTCGTCCCCAGGTTTCAGGAAGCGCGCCAGCAGGCCGACGATCAGGCCGATGAAGATGGTTCCAATGATGCCCATGGCAATCCCTCTAAGGTGAAAGTGGAACAAGCCAAAGCCTAGACAGCGCTTTGGCTTGTCGCCATTTCAGAGGGGCCGTTGCCGCAAGAAGTTCGCTCAGCCAGCGATCAACGCCTCTACTTCGGCGATCTTGGCCTTGAGCGTGGCCATGTCGGCGCAACGCAGGGTGGCGTGGCCGACCTTGCGCCCGACCTTGAAGGCCTTGCCGTAGTGGTGCAGGTGGCAGTCGTCGATGGCGACGACTTTGTCCACTGCCGGCACTTCGCCGATGAAGTTGAGCATGGCGCTCTCACCAACCTTGGCGGTCGAGCCCAGCGGCAGGCCAGCGACGGCACGCAGGTGGTTCTCGAACTGGCTGCACTCGGCGCCTTCGATGGTCCAATGCCCGGAGTTGTGCACGCGCGGGGCGATTTCGTTGGCCTTCAGGCCACCGTCGACCTCGAAGAACTCGAAGGCCATCACGCCGACGTAGTCCAGCTGCTTGAGCACGCGGCCAACGTAGTCTTCGGCCAGGGCCTGCAGCGGGTGCGCGTCGCTTGCCACCGACAGCTTCAGGATGCCGCTGTCGTGGGTGTTGTGCACCAGCGGGTAGAAGCGGGTTTCGCCATCGCGGGCGCGCACGGCCACCAGCGACACTTCGCCGGTGAACGGCACGAAACCTTCCAGCAGGCACGGCACGCTGCCCAGCTCGGCGAAGGTGTCGATTACGTCTTCAGGTTTACGCAGGACCTTCTGGCCCTTGCCGTCATAACCCAGGGTGCGGGTCTTGAGCACGGCCGGCAGGCCGATGCTGGCCACGGCGGCGTCGAGGTCGGCTTGCGAGAGGATGTCGGCGAAGGCTGGGGTGGGGATCCCCAGGTCACGGAACATGCTCTTCTCGAACAGGCGGTCGCGGGCGATGCGCAGGGCTTCAGCGCTCGGGTACACCGGCACGAACTGCGACAGGAAGGCGACGGTTTCCGCCGGCACGCTTTCGAACTCGAAGGTCACCAGGTCGACTTCGTCGGCCAACTGGCGCAGGTGGTCCTGGTCGCCGTAGTCGGCGCGCAGGTGCTCGCCCAGGGGGGCGGCGCAGGCGTCCGGGGCCGGGTCGAGGAAAGCGAAGTTCATGCCCAGCGGGGTACCCGCCAGGGCCAGCATGCGGCCCAACTGGCCGCCACCGATTACACCGATCTTCATATCGTCAGCCTCAAGCCTGGCGCGGGTCTGGATTGTCCAGCACGGTGTCGGTCTGCTCCGTGCGGAACTGCTTGAGCGCCGCGTGGAACTGCGGGTGCTTGGCACCGAGGATGCTCGCCGACAGCAGGGCCGCGTTGATCGCGCCAGCCTTGCCGATGGCCAGGGTGGCCACCGGGATACCGGCCGGCATCTGCACGATCGACAGCAGCGAATCGACACCCGAGAGCATCGACGACTGCACCGGCACGCCCAGCACCGGCAGATGAGTCTTGGCGGCGCACATGCCCGGCAGGTGGGCGGCGCCACCGGCACCGGCGATGATCACCTCGATGCCACGGCCTTCGGCCTCATCGGCATACTGGAACAGCAGATCCGGGGTGCGGTGGGCGGAAACCACCTTCACTTCGTAGGGAATGCCGAGTTTTTCCAGCATATCGGCGGTGTGGCTAAGGGTGGACCAATCGGACTTGGAGCCCATGATCACGCCAACCAGTGCACTCATCGTCGAGCCTCTTCGCTTGTGCGCCCGCAGGCGCGTCAAAAAACAACAAGCCACGCGGGACGACCGGCGTGGCTTGTTTGCTGATCTGGACCGGAGCTATCCGGTCGAAAGGCCGCGCAGTATAACGTAACGCAGGCCCATCACGGCACCCCCGGCGACCAACTGTCGCCCTTATTTTTCGGGGCTTTGGCTGACTTTCGGGTCAACTGAACCGCCTTCCAGCTTGCGCCATAGCAAACGCACGTTGGCCTTGCGCACCAGGGCACAGCGATAGAGGCGGATTTCCAGCGGTACATGCCACTGGCTGGCGCCACAGACCACCAGCTCGCCACGCTCCAGCTCGCCGCGCATGGACAATTTGGGCACCCAGGCAATGCCCATGCCTTCCAATGCCATGCTCTTGAGACTGTCGGCCATGGCCGTTTCGTACACCGTGGTATAGCGCAGGTTGCGCTGGCGCAGCAGCAGGTTGACCGAACGGCCGAGGAAGGCACCGGCGCTGTAGGCCAGCAACGGTACGCTGCCCTCGCCTTCCAGGTCGAACAACGGCTTGCCATCGGGCCCCACCGCACACACCGGGAGCATTTCGGTGTTGCCCATGTGCAATGAAGGGAAGATTTCGGCGTCCATCTGCAACGCGGCGTCCGGGTCGTAAAACGCCAGCATCAGGTCGCAGCCGCCCTCGCGCAATGCATGCACCGCATCACCCACGTTGGTGGCCACCAGGCGGGTGGCGATGTTCAAGCCGTCGTTGCGTAACTGGGCTACCCAACGCGGGAAAAACCCCGAGGCCAGCGAGTGCGCCGCCGCCACCTGGATCACCTCGCCCTGCCCGCCTTCAAGATGATGCAAGTGGCGGAGAACTTCGCTCAACTGGTCGACAACAGTGCGCGCGGTGACGAGAAAAAGCTGCCCGGCTTCGGTCAGTTCGATGGGCGTGCGGGAACGATTCACCAAGGTCAGCCCCAAGGCCGCTTCCAGGCTGCGGATGCGCCGGCTGAAGGCTGGCTGGGTGACGAAGCGGCGCTCGGCCGCTTGCGAGAAACTGCGGGTGGAGGCCAGGGCACTGAAGTCCTCCAGCCATTTGCTTTCGAGGTTCATCGACTACTCCGCAACGCGTGCACCAAAATGGAACACGCTCGATTGTCAATCGGCGTCACATCAAACCGTATGCCGTTTGTGCATAGGTTAGCGTGCAACAGCATTGGCCGCCAAATCTGCCCAGCCCTAGCATTGGCGGCATTCCGGCAGGTGCCGGGTCAAAATCGAGATGATATCCATCATGTCCTCCGCTGCATCGTTCCGCGTCGAAAAAGATCTGCTTGGTACCCTTGAAGTCCCTGCCGATGCCTACTACGGCATCCAGACTCTGCGCGCTGCCAACAACTTCCACCTCTCCGGTGTTCCGCTGTCGCACTACCCGAAACTGGTAGTCGGCCTGGCGATGGTCAAGCAGGCAGCTGCTGACGCCAACCGTGAGCTGGGGCACCTGAGCGATGCCAAGCACGCCGCGATCAGCGCAGCCTGCGCACGACTGATCAAGGGCGACTACCACGAGCAGTTCGTGGTGGACATGATTCAAGGCGGTGCTGGTACTTCCACCAACATGAACGCCAACGAAGTCATCGCCAACATCGCGCTGGAGGCCATGGGCCACCAGAAGGGTGAGTACCAGTACCTGCACCCGAACAACGATGTGAACATGGCGCAGTCGACCAACGACGCCTACCCGACCGCGATCCGTCTGGGTCTGCTGCTGGGCCACGACGCCCTGCTGGCCAGCCTCGACAGCCTGATCCAGGCCTTCGCTGCCAAAGGTAAAGAATTCGACCACGTACTGAAGATGGGCCGCACCCAGCTGCAGGACGCCGTGCCTATGACTCTGGGCCAGGAATTCCGCGCCTTCGCCACCACCATGACCGAAGACCTGCAGCGCCTGCGCTCGCTGGCTCCGGAACTGCTGACCGAAATCAACCTGGGCGGTACCGCCATCGGCACCGGCATCAACGCCGACCCGGGCTACCAGGCCCTGGCCGTACAGCGCCTGGCAACCATCAGCGGCCAGCCGCTGGTACCGGCTGCCGACCTGATCGAAGCCACCTCCGACATGGGCGCCTTCGTGCTGTTCTCCGGCATGCTCAAGCGCACCGCGGTCAAGCTGTCGAAGATCTGCAACGACCTGCGCCTGCTGTCCAGCGGCCCACGCACCGGCATCAACGAGATCAACCTGCCGGCGCGCCAGCCAGGCAGCTCGATCATGCCAGGCAAGGTCAACCCGGTTATCCCGGAAGCCGTCAACCAAGTCGCCTTCGCCATCATGGGCAACGACCTGGCCCTGACCGTCGCCGCCGAAGGTGGCCAGCTGCAGCTGAACGTGATGGAGCCGCTGATCGCCTACAAGATCTTCGACTCGATCCGCCTGCTGCAACGCGCCATGGACATGCTGCGCGAGCACTGCATCGTCGGCATCACCGCCAACGAACAGCGCTGCCGTGAACTGGTCGAGCACTCGATCGGCCTGGTCACCGCCCTGAACCCTTACATCGGCTACGAAAACGCCACCCGTATCGCCCGCGTTGCCCTGGAAACCGGCCGCGGCGTACTGGAACTGGTGCGCGAAGAGAAGCTGCTGGACGAAGCGATGCTCAACGACATCCTGCGTCCGGAAAACATGATCGCTCCACGTCTGGTTCCGCTGAAGGCGTAACCCGACCGTAGCAAACAGTCTCACCAGGTCGAGGGACTAGACACCTCTCAACCTTTCAAGGGCCCGAGCGCACGCATCGGGCCCTTTTTTTATGCGAATTTCACCCCCCTTGTGGGAGCGGCTTCAGCCGCGAAGCAGGCGGCGCGGTTCATGGCACCGGCTGCGCCGGTGTTCGCGGCTAAAGCCGCTCCCACAGTGGCAACACTCTCCGGCACACAACTTGCTCCATAATGCCCCTCAGCCCCACGGGACACCGAGCATGCTGCATAGCCACCTCACCACCCTCAATGCCGTTTCGCTGATCCTCCAGGTGTTCCAGGAACAAGACGTGGACGCGCAGCAGCTGCTGGCCGGCAGCGGCATTGGCCTGGCAGACCTTGAGCACCCGGACGCGCGCATCACCACCCAGCAAGAGCTGCAGGTGTGCGCCAACGCCCTGGCCCGGCGCGAGGACATCGGCCTGGAACTGGGCCGGCGCATGCATGTGTCGTGCTACGGCATGCTTGGTTACGCGCTGCTCTCCAGTGCCACTTTGGGTGACGCCCTGCGCCTGGCGCTGAGCTTTCCGGCACTGCTGGGAACAGTCTTCCAGTTGCGCCTGGTCGATGATGGCCAGCGCGTCTGGCTCAGCGCCAGCGACCACTACGACGCGCCAGGGCTGGCTGCCTTCAATGCCGAGTTCTGCCTGGTGTCGCTGAAAGTGATCTGCGACGACCTGCTCGGCCGCCCGCTGCCCTTGCTGGCGGCACGCTTCGAACACCCCCGCCCCGGTTACCACGCGCTCTACGCCGGTGCATTCGCCTGCCCGCAGGGTTTCGATGCGGGCGACAACGCCTTCGCCTTCGAACGCCGCTGGCTGGACATGCCACTGCCGCTGGCCGACCCGATCACCCACAAGGCGATGAGCGAGCGCTGCCGGCGTTTGAACCTGGAATTCACCGGGCGCCAGGCCTGGCTGGGGCGGATTCGCCAGTTGCTGCTCCAGCAGCTGGATGCGGCGCCCGGGCTGGAGGGCCTGGCGCGGCAGATGAACTGTTCGTCGCGCACGTTGCGCCGGCACTTGCAGGCGCTGGGCAGCAGTTATCAACAGCTGCTCGACGAGCTGCGCTTCGAGCGGGCCAAGCAATTGCTGGCCGAGGACCAGATGCCGATCTATCGGATTGCCGAAACGTTGGGGTTCAGTGAGACCGCGAGTTTCAGGCATGCCTTCCAGCGTTGGAGTGGTGTGGCGCCGAGCCATTTTCGCGGTTGACCTGTACTGGCCTCTTCGCGGGTAAACCCGCTCCCACAGGACGATGCAGGCCTCGAGACCTGCGGTGACCCTTGGGAGCGGGTTTACCCGCGAACGGGCCGGGTCAGGATGACTTGGCCACATTGATCCCCTTTTGGCCGTTTGCAACGTCCCCCGGTCTGCCGGCCGCCCACCAGAATGGGCCCACGCCAGTGATTACCCGGAGAACAACAAATGCTGACGATCTATTCCGATGACCATCGCCTGCACCACGGCCGCTGCGAGCTGATCGACGGCAAGCTGATGCCCTGCTTCGAGATGCCCTCGCGCGCCGACCATGTGCTGGAGCAGGTGAAAAAGCGCAACCTTGGCGACGTCCAGGGCCCGACCGACTTCGGCCGCGCCCCGCTGCAGCGCATCCACAGCGCCGACTACCTGAACTTCTTCGAAGGCGCCTGGGCACGCTGGGCCGCGCTCGGCCAGGACGGCGACCTGCTGCCCTTCACCTGGCCGGCACGCACCCTGCGCCAGGTCAAACCCACCGGCCTGCATGGCGAGCTCGGTTACTACAGTTTCGACGCCGGCGCGCCGATCACCGCCGGCACCTGGCAGGCCGCCTACAGCGCCGCGCAAGTCGCGCTCACCGCCCAGGCGGCGATCCAGCAAGGCGCCCACTCGGCCTTCGCCCTGTGCCGCCCACCAGGGCACCACGCCGCCGCCGAAGTGATGGGAGGCTATTGCTACCTGAACAACGCCGCCATCGCCGCCCAGGCCTTCCTCGACCAGGGCCGGCGCAAAGTGGCCATCCTCGATGTCGACTACCACCACGGCAACGGCACCCAGGACATCTTCTACCAGCGCAACGACGTGTTCTTCGCCTCGATCCACGGCGACCCGCAGGACGAGTTCCCGTTCTTCCTCGGCTATGCCGACGAGACCGGCGAAGGTGCAGGCGTTGGCTGCAACATCAATTACCCACTGCCCGCCGGTAGCGACTGGGCGGCCTGGAACGCGGCGCTGGAAGCGGCCTGCCAACGCATCGCCGAGTACGACGCCGACGTACTGGTGATCTCCCTTGGCGTGGACACCTTCAAGGACGACCCGATCTCGCAGTTCAAGCTGGACAGCCCGGACTATCTGGAAATGGGCAAACGCATCGGCCAACTCGGCAAGCCAACCCTGTTCGTGATGGAAGGTGGCTACGCTGTGGAGGAAATCGGCATCAACGCGGTCAATGTGCTGGAAGGCTTCCAGCGCGCCCAGCCAGGAGCCTGAACATGGTCCGACTCAAGCGTCTGCTCGCCCCACTCATCGCCGCCAGCCTGTTCACCGGCGCCCTGCAGGCCAACGCCGCGCCGGGCACCCTGCGGGTGTACAACTGGTTCGACTACATCACCCCGCAAACCCTCGTCGATTTCCAGAAGGACAGCGGGGTCAAGCTGATCTACGACATCTTCGACACCAACGAGGCGCTGGAGGCCAAGCTGCTGACCGGCAACTCCGGCTATGACGTGGTGGTGCCGTCCAACGTGTTCCTTGCCAAGCAGATCGAGGCCGGGGTGTTCCAGCCCCTGGACCGCAGCAAGCTGCCCAACTGGCAGCACCTGGACCCGGCGCTGATGAAGCTGATCGAAGCCAACGACCCGGGCAACAAATTCGCCGTGCCTTACATGTACGGCACCGTGCTGATCGGTTTCAACCCGGCCAAGGTCAAGGCGGTACTCGGTGACAACGCGCCGGTGGACAGCTGGGACCTGATCTTCAAGGAAGAGAACATCGCCAAGCTCAAACAGTGCGGCGTGGCGCTGCTCGACTCGCCGTCGGAGATTATGCCGTTGGCGCTGTCGTACCTGGGCCTGGACCCCAACAGCGGCAAGCCAGCGGACTACCAGAAGGCCCAGGACCTGCTGCTGAAGATCCGCCCGCACGTGACCTATTTCCACTCCTCCAAGTACATGGCCGACATCGCCAATGGCGACATCTGCGTGGCGGTGGGCTATTCCGGCAGCTTCTCCCAGGCTGCCAACCGTGCGCGCGAAGCCAAGAACGGCGTGGTGGTGGACATGCGCCTGCCGAAGGAAGGCGCACCGATCTGGTTCGACATGCTGGCAATCCCGAAGAACGCGGCCAACCCGGAAGATGCCCACACCTTCATCAACTACCTGCTGCGGCCTGAGGTGATTGCACCGATCAGTGATTTCGTCGGCTACCCGAACCCGAACAAGGATGCGACCGACAAGGTCAGCCCGGCGATCCGCAACAACCCCAACCTGTATCCGACGGCCGAGGCGATGGCCAAGCTGTATACCCTCAAACCGCTGCCACGGGATGCCGAGCGGGCAAGGACCCGGGCCTGGACCAAGATCAAATCCGGCACTTGATCATGTAGACATCGGGGCTGTGCTGCAGCCCATCGCCGGCAAGCCGGCCCCCACACCGATCGCATAAGTCCAAGTTATGCGCTAACCCTGTGGGAGCCGGCTTGCCGGCGATGGGCCGCAGAGCGGCCCCAGCTATCGCCAGGCCTTGCGCAGCCGCATCAATGCATCCGCAATCTGCGCTTCCGGCACTGCCGCAAACCCCAGCACCAGCCCCGCGCGCTTATCCACAGGCACCTCGCTGTCTTCCAGCCAATAGCCACTCAATGGATTGACCTCCACCCCCACCGCCTCGGCCCGGGCAACCAACGCTTGTTCCCGCGCAAAGTTATCCACAGCCACTTTCACATGCAGCCCCGCCGCCACTTCCGGCATTGCCCCCAGCCCCGGCACATCCACCGGCCAGCCAGCTTTCAACACATTCCTGCGCGCCAACGCCGCCCGGCGCATGCGACGGATATGCCGCTGGAAATGCCCCTGGGCCATGAACTGCGCCATGACGCACTGGCTACCCACTTCCGAATGGCGCACCGCCAGCGCCTTGGCCTGGCTGAACACCTGCACCAGAGGTTTGGGCAGCACCAGGTAGCCCATCCGCAGCGCCGGGAAAGCGATCTTGCCGAAGGTGCCGACGTACAACACCCGGCCCTGTCGATCCAGCGCAGCCAGCGGTGCCAGGGGCGCGCCGCTGTAGCGGTACTCGCCGTCGTAGTCGTCCTCGACGATCCACCCGCCCTGCCGTTCAGCCCAGGCCAGCAACGACAGGCGCCGGGCCAGGCTCATGGTGACGCCGGTCGGGTACTGGTGGGCTGGAGTCACATAGGCCAGCCGGCAGTCCGGCAGCTCGGCCAGACGCGCGCAGTCCATGCCCTCTTCATCCACCGGCACGCCGCTGACCCTTGCCCCCGCCAGGGCGAAGGCGTGCCCGGCGGCCCGATAGCCTGGGTTTTCCACAGCCACCCCGTCACCGGGCTGTAACAGCAGCTGTGCACAAAGGCTGATCGCCTGCTGTGCGCCACTGGTGATCACAATTTGTTCAGCCGTGCAGGAAAGCCCCCGCGAGCGACGCAGATAGGTGGCGATCAGCTCACGCAATTGCACTTCTCCCGCCGGGTCGCCATAACCGAGCAGCGCCGGGTCGGGATTTCGCCAGAAACCCGCTTGCAGCTTGGCCCACACCTCGAAAGGAAACAGATCGAAGGCGGGCAGGCCGACCCTGAAAGCCTTCGGCGAGCCGCTTCTGGGTGGCGGCAGGTGGTGATTTTTCAGACGCTGCAATGGCTCGCTACACGCGGTGAAACTGGATAAATCCTCAGTGTCAGATGCCTGAAATGTGGATAAACCTGTTGATAACCCCCGGGATAACCCTGTGGACAGTTGTGTGGATAGTTTTCCCAGCCGGCTCACGTAGGTGCCATCGCCTACCCGGCTTTCGATGAAGCCTTCGGCATACAACTGGTCATAGGCGCGCACCACACTGTTACGCGACAACGCCAACATCGCCGCCAGGTCGCGGGTAGCCGGCAGCCGTGTGCCGCCTTCCAGGCGCCCATCCAGCACGCGGGCGCGCAGTGCCTGATAGAGCTGCTGGCTGAGCCCGCGGCGGCCACGGTCGAGGGCGAGGCCGGCCGGGTCGAAAGGCAACGCGTGGGTACGTTCGTTCATGGCATTGGACCTATAAAAACAGTCATGAATGGCTCTTACACAGAGCCAATAGCCTGCCTAGGATGGAGCCACAGCACAAGGATCCCCCTGCATGTACAACAGCAAACCGCACCAGGAACACGACCTCGGCCGCCTGCACCAGCACATGCTGCAAACCCGTCTGGCCACGCTGGTCAGCCACGGCGAACAGGGGCTGCTGGCCACCCACTTGCCGGTGCTGGTCGCCACCGATGAGGGTGAGTTCGGTACGGTCTATGGCCACCTCGCCCGAGCCAACCCGCAATGGCACGACCTGGCGCAAGGCGCTGAAGCGTTGCTGGTATTCCCCGGCGCCGACGCCTATGTGAGCCCCGGGTTCTACCCGAGCAAGGCCGACAATCCCAAGGTGGTGCCCACCTGGAACTACACGGCGGTGCATGCCTGGGGCCCGGCGGCGGTGATCCACGAGCCCGCCTCCTTGCTCGACATCGTCAGCCGCCTCACCGACCGCCATGAGCAAGGCCGCGCAGCGCCGTGGCGCGTGGCCGATGCACCAGCGGACTACCTCGACAGCATGCTGCGCGCCATCGTTGGCATCCGCCTGCCCATCAGCCGTTTGCAGGGCGCGCGCAAACTCAGCCAGAACCGCTCGGCACAAGACATCGCCGGGGTACGCGAAGGCCTGGCCGCCAGCGCCGACCCTGTGGATAACCAACTCGCCGCGCACATGCGCGACCTCTGAAGGAAAAGGCCCATGACCAGCATCACCCTGCGCCCGGTGGGCGCCAACGACCACGCCGCCTGGCTGCCCCTGTGGCAGGCCTACCTGCGTTTCTATGAAACCGAACTCCCCGAGGCGGTCAGCGCCAGCACCTGGCAACGCCTGCTGGACGGGCATGAGCCGACCCATTCGGCGCTGGCCTGGGTCGATGGCAAGGCGGTGGGGATGGTCAACTTCATCTACCATCGTTCCAACTGGAGCATCGAGCCTTCCTGCTACCTGCAGGACCTCTACGTGGACAGCGCAGTGCGCGGCCTGGGCATCGGCCGGCAGCTGATCGAGCATGTCTACGCCACGGCCAAGGCCGACGGTTGCGCCAAGGTGCACTGGCTGACCCACGAAACCAACGCCACCGCCATCAGCCTGTACGAGCAGGTTGCCGAGCGCCCCGGCTTCATCCAATTTCGCAAAGCACTGTAGGCCGCCCATGACCGACGCATTGAACTGGAAAGCCGCCGGTACGCCCAAGGCCGACCCAATTGAAGGCCGTTTCATCCGCCTGGAAAAACTCGACCCGGCGCGCCATGGCGATGACCTGTGGGAGGTGCTGCAAGGGCCAGGTTCGGACCCGGTGCTGTGGGACTACCTGCCCTATGGCCCGTTCGTCGAACGCGCCAGCTTCGACCGTTGGCTCGACGGCAACGCCGCCAGCCGCGACCCGCTGTTCTACAGCGTGATCGACCGCGCCAGCGGCCAGGTGCAGGGCATCCTCAGCTACATGTCGATCGTGCCGGAACAGGGCCGCTTCGAGATCGGCCATATCGCCTTCGGCGCCGCCATGCAGCGCACGCCCAAAGGCACCGAGGCGGTCTACCTGCTGAGCAAGCTGGGCTTCGAGCTGGGCAACCGCCGGCTGGAGTGGAAGTGCAACAACGCCAATGCTCGCTCCAAGCGTGCGGCACAGCGGTTCGGCTTTGTGTTTGAAGGGGTGTTCCGCAATCACATGGTGGTCAAGGACCGCAATCGGGATACCGCCTGGTATTCGATTACCGATGCCGAGTGGCCGGCCGTGGCGGCGGGGTTCGAGCGTTGGTTGAGTGAGGAAAACCAGCAGCCTCAGGGGCAGGTGTTGACGCTGGAGGCATGTCGCCTGGGCTGAAGCAGTCGCGGGGCAAGTCACATCGGCGCACCGCCGCTCCAACACTTGCGACTTGCTCCGCGATGCAGTCAACCGATCTGCCGGTGACGACTGACCACACCCATTTTCAACCCGAACGGCTTGAACACTGCATTCAGCGACTTGAGCGTGGGGTTGCCTTCCCCCTGCTCGATCTGAATCAGCGTGCGAACCGAAATCTTGCACATCTTCGCAAACTGCGCCTGCTGCATCTTGGCCACCTCGACACGCAAGCGGCGCACTGCCGCGCCGAGTTCCAGGCTGCCGTCGGCGATACCTTCGCGCACAGCATCGATCAACAACCCGCGTACATCGATGGAAACTGTCATGCCAGCCCCCAGGCGGTCAGCCGCCGTTGCAGCGAACCGAGGGCAATGGCCGGATGGTTCATTACCGCATCAGAGAGCCCCATATCGGACAGGATGTCCGGCAATGCCAGCAGGTTGCCGGCATCCTGGCGCAGGCGCTGGAAGGCCTGCTCCGGATCCATAAGAGGCGCCAAGGCATCAGAGGCCGCCCGCCAGTCGATTTCGCCAGCACGCTCGATGGGTGTCGGCCATTTGGTCGTCCGGGTGATCCCTTCCTGGTCCATGACCATCGGTGCCAAGTCATAGATAGGCGCCAGGCGCACCGCATCACGCGTGCGGATGATGGCCGTGTTGCGCCCATGGTTGTCAGCGTTGCCCAGAATCTTGTTGATCAGGTCTCGGCGCAAATAATCCGCAATCATTTCAGGCACTTCACCTTTCTGCCCTGCTTCTATCCACAGCCCGACCAAAGCCTCTATCACCTCCAGATGTCCCATTCGGCTACCGGCTTCGGTCACGCCGCACAATGCATACACCGACTCCACCGCGAACCGCTCTACCCCTTGGGCTGTGACCTGACGGTCGAAGCGTTCCATCCAGAGGCTTGGCTTGCTGCCTTCTTCCAGCGCCATGTACGAGCTGGCCACCGTTTCCAGGCCAAGCTGTTGCAAGGCTTTGTAGTAAAAGTGCTCAGCACGCAGGATGTCCTGGTCGTTGGCCAAGGCCTGATTTCTGGCGAACTTGATGAACCAGTGACGCTGGGCGCGCTCATCGGCAAGTACCGCGTCCGGATAAAGCCGGCCATCAGCGTCTTCGGTCATCAACAGCTTTGGCGCTTCCCCGCCGGCACCTGTTGCGCCGCCGATCGCCGCTCCCTGCTCATAGGCGTACTCCAGAAAGCGTTGATCCCGCGTGACAACGTCCTCCCGGGTAAAGCCCAAGGGATCTGCCAGATCCAGCTGTTCGGTCGACTCCTTGATACGCAAGTTACCAACTGGTGCGGGTGTGCAGCGCCCCAACAGAAACAGGTCATCGCCGATGTCTGCCGGTTTCTCACGGCCTATGTGCCTGAGCAGGAAGCGCTTGGCCGCACCTGCAGGGGCGATGTCATATAGGAATGCAGGGGCGTGTGCCAGCCGATGAGCACCAAAATCGACGGGGAGCCTGGCGCTTACCGCTTGGCAGAACAGGCTGTCGTAGGCGTCTGTATGGTTTTTTACGTAATCGGAGGTGTAGGCGAATTCGCAGGGGCTGAGCAAACTTTGCTCAGGCTCAGCAAAATTCAAAGCCATGGCGTCATGCCATTGGCCGTTGGTATATAGCTGGAGCGTCAGTCTGCTCATTGAACACCTGCAATTTACTGCACTTTTTGCATCGAGACCTGGATAAGTCTGCAGTATAGTGCAGATTCAGACGACAACATCGTTTGAATCTGCATTTGAATGCACTTATGGATCCTGCGACGACAAAAAGCTGCAGCAAAGTGCAGTTTAAAAACCATGGGGATACTAGTCCCATTGGCCCACCCTCAGCTGCAGGCCACGATCTACCTCGTCAAACCAACTTCGCCTTGAGCTCGGCAATGTGCTCCGGGCCGATCCCGCAGCACCCGCCGACCAAGCTGGCACCGCGCTGGCGCCAGTTCTGTGCCCAACTCAGGTAGCCCGGTGGGTCCAGGTCTTCGCGCAGCTCATCCAGGCCATCATTGGCCGTTGCATCCTTGGGCTGGGGCGGGAAGGCGTTGGCGTAGGCACCGATGGCGATATCGGCACCCAGGCGCTCGAATGCTGCCTTGGCGGCATCGATGGCATCACCAATCACTTCGGGCTGGCTGCAGTTGAACAGCAACACCTGCGCACCAAGCGCGGCAACGGCTTCGGCGGCTTGCGCGACCGGTTCGCCCGAGCGCAGCCGTGGCACGTCATCGACGTCTTCATCGCGCAGGGTGAACGACACCCAGAACGGCTTGCCATCGCGCGGCAGCTGCGCGTGGATGGCACGCACTTCCGCGATCGAACTCTGGGTTTCCGCCAGCCACAGGTCGACATGCTCGGCCAGGCCTTCAAGCAACGGCGTCAGCACTGCGGCGACCTGTTGCGGCTGGAACAGGTCTGGGCGATAGGAACCGAACAGCGGCGGCAAGGAACCGGCGACCCGCACCTTACCCCCGGCAGCATCGGCAGCCGCCCGTGCCAATTGCCCTGCTGTTTGTGCCAGGGCGTAGCCCTCTTTGGCAAAACGCGCTTCGCCGATATGAAAGGGCACTACCGCATAGCTGTTGCTGGTGATCACTTCGGCACCCGCCGCGATGTAGGCGGCATGGACGGCCACTACGGCCTCCGGCGCCTCGCTCAGCGCCAGCGCCGACCACTCCGGCTGACGAAATGGCGCACCCCGGCGCTGCAATTCCCGCCCCATGCCGCCATCCAGAATAACCAACGACCGTTCGCCCATATGCCATTCACTTATATTGATATGAATAAAATTCACTAGTTAGTACATGCTTATAACTATTAAATATCAAACATCCTTTATTCAAGCACTTTTTCAGGTATCTCCATGCGTTTACCAACCTTGCTGGGCGCCGGTCTCCTTGCCCTGAGCGCTGCTACTCAAGCCTTCGCAGGCGCCACACTGGAACGCGTGGAAACCCGCAAGGAACTGGTCAATGTGCTGATGGAGAGCTACCCGCCGTTCTCTTTCCTCAACGAGCAGAATCAGCTCGACGGCTTCGATGTGGACGTGGCCAAGGCAGTCGCCGAAAAACTGGGCGTGAAGCTGCGCCTGGAAACACCCTCCTGGGATGTGATCGCTGCGGGCCGTTGGAGCGGCCGCTACGACATCTGCATCTGCTCGATGACGCCGAGCAAGGCGCGCGCCGAAGTGTTCGACTTCCCGGTGGAGTACTACGCCTCGCCGGCGGTGATCGTGGTCAACGCCAAGGACGAGCGCATCCACTCGGCCAAGGACCTGGAAGGCCGCAAGGTCGGCCTGACCAGTGCCTCCAGCTACGAGAGCTACCTGAACAAGAACCTGGTGATCGAAGGCGCCGAAGACCGCAAGATCGACTACCCCTTCGACTTCGTCCAGGCCGCCCCGTACGACACCGACAACGTTGCCTTCCAGGACCTCGGCCTGGGCGCCGGCGTGCGCCTGGATGCAATCCTGACCAACCTGGTGACCGCGCAACCCCGCCTGGACCAGGACAAGCGTTTCAAGTTGGCCGGAGCGCCGTTGTATGAAGAGCCCAACTCGGTGGCCATCGAAAAAGGCGACCCAGAATGGGATGCCAAGGTGCGCCAGGTGTTCGCCGAGCTGAAAGCCGAGGGTACGCTGGCGAAGCTTTCGCAGAAGTGGATCGGCGCCGACATCAGTAAATGAGTGCACATCAACCTGCTCCCAAACCCGTCGTCATATCGACGGGCTCGCGCCTGCTCGGCTTTCGCAGCCGGCTGTACCTGACGTGGCTGGTATTGTTGCTGCTCTTCGTGGGCTTTTTCTTAAACTTTGATCTGAAATTCTCGATCATCGTGGAAAAATTCCCCAACCTTGCAGGCTTGCGGCTTGGCCCCAACGGCTTTTTGCAAGGCGCCGCGCTGACCCTGTTCCTGTGCATCTGCTCGATGTTCACCTCGGTGCTGCTGGGCTTTGCCGCCGCCTTGGCAAGGCTGTCCAGCAGTGCGGTGCTGTTTGGCGTGGCGAGTTTCTACACCTCGTTCTTTCGCGGCACACCGCTGTTGATCCAGATTCTGCTGATCTACCTGGGCCTGCCACAGCTGGGCCTGGTGCCGGGCGCCATCGCCGCCGGGATCATCGCCCTGTCACTGAACTACGGCGCCTACCTGAGCGAGATCTTCCGCGCCGGCATCATCGGCGTCGCCGTCGGCCAGCGCCAGGCGGCCCTGGCCCTGGGCATGCGCCCGGCAGCGATCTTCTGGCACATCACCCTGCCCCAGGCCATGCGCACCATCATCCCGCCGAGCGCCAACCAGTTCATCTCGATGCTCAAGGACTCGTCGCTGATTTCGGTGATGGGTGTCTGGGAAGTGATGTTCCTGGCCCAGTCCTACGGCCGCTCCAGCTATCGCTACCTGGAGATGCTGACCACCGCGGCGGTAATCTACTGGGTGCTGTCGATTCTGCTGGAGCTGGTGCAGGCCCGGCTGGAGCGGCATTTCGGCAAGGGTTACCAACGCTGAACGGCAGGCGAAAAAAAGGGGAGCATTCGCTCCCCAGAGGTTAACCGCTTGTAGATGAAGGCTTATCTCAGCCTTCGATCTCGATCAGGATCTCGCCCGGGGTGACCCGGTCGCCCTTGGCCACATGGATGGCCACGACCTTGCCGGCGATCGCCGCCTGGACTTCGGTCTCCATCTTCATGGCTTCGGTGATCAGCACCGCTTGACCGGCCTTGACCACGTCACCTTCCTTGACCAGCACATCGACGATGTTGCCCGGCATGGTGGTGCTGACGTGGCCCGGTGCGCTGGCCTGCTTGCGCTTGCTGCTGCCACCGCCGACGAACTCGTTGAGTGGCTCGAACACCACTTCTTCCGGCATGCCGTCGATGGACAGGTAGAAGTGACGCTTGCCTTCAGCCTTGACGCCCACGCCGGTGATGTCGACGCGGTAGGTTTCACCGTGCACGTCGATGACGAACTCGGTCGGCACGCCTTCACCGCCCACCGAACCCACCGCGCCGGCTTCCGGAATCGGCAGCAGGGCTTCGGGGGTGAGGGTGCCGGCTTCGCGCTCTTCGAGGAACTTGCGCCCGATGTCCGGGAACATGGCGAAGGTCAGCACGTCTTCTTCACTGCGCGCCAGGGCGCCGATGTCACTGCGCAGCTTGGCCATTTCCGGCTTGAGCAGGTCGGCCGGGCGCACGTCGATCACTTCTTCGCTGCCGATGGCCTGGCGGCGCAGTTGCTCGTTGACCACGCCCGGGGCCTTGCCGTAGCCGCCCTGCAGGTACAGCTTCACTTCGTTGGTGATGGTCTTGTAGCGCTCGCCGGCCAGCACGTTGAAGAACGCCTGGGTGCCAACGATCTGCGAGGTCGGGGTGACCAGCGGCGGGAAGCCAAGGTCTTCCCGCACCCGTGGGATCTCTGCCAGCACTTCACCCATGCGGTTGAGCGCACCTTGCTCCTTGAGCTGGTTGGCCAGGTTGGAAATCATCCCGCCCGGTACCTGGTTGACCTGCACGCGGGTATCCACGGCGGTGAACTCGCTCTCGAACTGGTGGTACTTCTTGCGCACGGCGTAGAAATACAGGCCGATTTCCTGCAGCAGCTCCAGGTCCAGGCCGGTGTCGAACTCGCTGCCCTTGAGCGCGGCGACCATCGATTCGGTGCCTGGGTGGCTGGTGCCCCAGGCGAAGCTGGAAATGGCGGTATCGATGTGGTCGACACCGTTTTCAACGGCCTTGAGCTGGCACATCGCGGCCAGGCCGGCGGTGTCGTGGGAGTGGATGAACACCGGCAGCGACTGCTCGGCCTTGAGCGCCTTGACCAGCTCGCCGGTGGCGAACGGGGTCAGCAGGCCGGCCATGTCCTTGATCGCCACCGAGTCGCAACCCATGGCTTCCATCTGCTGGGCCTGCTTCACGAAGGCATCGATGGTGTGCACGGGGCTGGTGGTGTAGGCGATGGTGCCCTGGGCGTGCTTGCCTGCGGCCTTGACGGCCTCGATGGCCACGCGCAGGTTACGCACGTCGTTCATGGCATCGAAGATGCGGAACACGTCGATACCGTTGACCGCAGCCTTGGCGACGAAGGCTTTGACCACGTCGTCGCTGTAATGGCGGTAGCCCAGCAGGTTCTGGCCGCGCAGGAGCATCTGCAGGCGGGTGTTGGGCAGTGCGCTGCGCAGCTTGCGCAGGCGCTCCCACGGGTCTTCTTTCAAGAAACGCACGCAGGCGTCGAAGGTGGCGCCGCCCCAGACTTCCAGCGACCAGTAGCCGACTTTGTCGAGCTTGTCGCAGATCGGCAGCATGTCTTCGGTGCGCATGCGGGTGGCCAGCAGGGACTGGTGGGCGTCGCGCAGGATCGTGTCGGTAACAAAGATTTTCTTGGACATTATTCTCTCCTCGTAGCGACAAGCTTCAAGCTACAAGCCGCAAGAAAAAGCTGATCTGCTTCTACTTGCAGCTTGCCGCTTATAGCTTGTAGCTGCATTCATAGGCCTGCGTGGGCGGCGATGGCGGCGGCGATGGCCAGGGCCAGCTCTTCGGGTTTGCGCTTGATCGAGTAGTTGGTCAGTTCGGGGTGGCTTTCGACGAAGCTGGTGTTGAACTGGCCGCTACGGAATTCCGGGTTGCGCAGGATTTCCTGGTAATACGCGGCGGTGGTCTTCACCCCCTGCACACGCATGTCGTCCAGGGCCCGCAGGCCGCGGTCCATGGCTTCTTCCCAGCTCAGCGCCCAGACCACCAGTTTCAGGCACATGGAGTCGTAGAACGGTGGAATGGTGTAGCCGGTGTAGATCGCCGTGTCGGTGCGCACGCCCGGGCCGCCGGGGGCGTAGTAACGGGTGATCTTGCCGAAGCTGGGCAGGAAGTTGTTCTTCGGGTCTTCGGCGTTGATGCGGAACTGCAGGGCGAAGCCGCGGTGCTGGATGTCTTCCTGCTTGATCGACAGCGGCAGGCCCGAGGCGATGCGGATCTGCTCGCGGACGATATCGATGCCGGTGATTTCCTCGGTGATGGTGTGTTCCACCTGCACCCGGGTGTTCATTTCCATGAAGTACACCTCGCCCTCGGCGAGCAGGAACTCCACGGTACCGGCGTTCTCGTAATTCACCGCCTTGGCCGCGCGCACGGCCAGGTCGCCGATATAGGCGCGCTGCTCGGGGGTGAGCTGCGGGCTGGGGGCGATCTCGATGAGCTTCTGGTTGCGGCGCTGGATCGAGCAGTCGCGCTCGAACAGGTGCACCACATTGCCGAAGCTGTCACCGAGGATCTGCGCCTCGATGTGCTTGGGGTTGACGATGCATTTTTCCAGGAACACTTCTGCCGAGCCAAAGGCCTTGGTGGCTTCGGAAATGACCCGGGGGAAGTTCTGCTCCAGCTCTTCACGGCTGTTGCAGCGGCGAATGCCTCGCCCGCCACCGCCGGAAGTGGCCTTGAGCATCACCGGATAACCGATGCGGTCGCCTTCCTGCAGAGCTTCGTGGATGTCGGCAACGTTGCCTTCAGTGCCCGGGGTCACCGGCACACCGGCCTGGATCATGGTGCGGCGCGCTTCGGTCTTGTCGCCCATGCGGCGAATCACGTCAGCGGCCGGGCCGATGAACTTGACCCCGCGTTCGGCGCAGATCTCCGCCAGCTCGGCGTTTTCCGACAGGAAACCGTAGCCCGGGTGCAGGGCATCACAGCCGGTTTCCACAGCCAGGTTGACCAGCTTGCGCGGGTTCAGATAACCGGCCAGGGGCTCGGCACCAATGCTGTAGGCCTCATCGGCGCGCTTGACGTGCAAGGCGTGACGGTCGGCGTCGGAGTAGATCGCCACAGAGCGAATGCCCATCTCGGCGCAAGCGCGCACGATTCGAACTGCGATTTCACCCCGGTTGGCGATCAGGATTTTTTTTATCACTGGAGTCTTCCCAAAGCCGTAGGAACAGACGATCCGGTTTCACCGGTCGGCGCGTGACCAGACGTCGCTGGCCAGTCGCACAATCACCCTAGCGTTGTAGGTCGATAAACAAAAATCAATATTTGTTAGGGCCAGTATTAGCAAAGGCTTATAGTTCGGTAACAAGGTTTTGCCAAAACAGGTGAAAAAATGCGTAAGTCATTGATGCGTATGACATTGCGTCAGCTGCAGATCTTCAATGAGGTGTGTGATTTGCGCTCCTACAGCCGGGCGGCCGAGGAAATGGCGCTGACGCAACCCGCCGTAAGTCTACAGATACGTCAGCTCGAAGAACTGGTGGGCCAGCCGCTGTTCGAGTACGTCGGCAAGAAGCTCTACCTGACCGAGGCCGCCGAAGCGTTGCAACGCGCCAGCCGGGACATCTTCGGGCGCCTGGAGAACCTCGACATGCAGCTGTCGGACATGCAGGGCTCACTACAGGGTCAGTTGAAACTGGCGATCGAATCCAGCGCCAAGTACTTCGTGCCACACCTGTTCGCCGCCTTCAAGCAGCGCCACCCGGAGGTCAACCTGACCTTGACGGTGGTCAACCGGGCCCAGGCGATCAGGCGCCTGTCGGACAACCGCGACGACCTGATCATCATGTCCATGGTGCCCCAGGACATGGGGCTGGAGTTCCTGCCCTTCCTCAACAACCCGATCGTCGCCGTGGCGCCGCCGGACCACCCGCTGTGCAAGCTCGAGAGCCTGCGCCTGCAGGACCTTGAACCTCATACCCTGCTGGTCCGCGAGCAAGGCTCGGGCACGCGCAAGGCCTGCGAGGAGTTCTTCAAGGACAAGCGCGTGCACTTCACCCAGACCCTGGAGGTAGCCTCCACCGATTCGCAGCGTGAATGCGTGGTGGCGGGCCTCGGCATAGCCCTGCTGACCCGCCATGCGGTCAACCTGGAACTGGCCACCGGCCTGCTCAAGGAGCTGCCGGTCGAGGAGCTGCCGCTGTACCGCAGCTGGTGCATCGTGCAGGCCAAAGCCAAGCGCCAGTCACCGGTGGCCTTGGCGTTCCAGGCATTCATCCGCGGCGAACGTGCGCAAATCAGCGCACTTGTTGAGCGTTTTTCGGGGAAGTTGCCGCCGATACCTGCCACACCGTGATGTCCTGCAGCTCGGGGTAGTCGGCCAGCGAGCGCAGCAGCTCGCGGCGGTCGCAGTAGCTTTCGATCGCGCGGCGGAACTCCATGCGGCGCTGGTCCTTTTCCTGCTGCTTGCGAGCCTTGGCGTTGGGTTGGTACGAACCGTCGTGTTCACGTGCCATTGCCTGTCTCCCAGATAGGATGGGGGGGAGTTTCAGACTGGCGCTGCAGGTTTACCGTTTGGCGGTGGAAGGGTGACAGATTTATGAATCTTCGCTGTCTTTACCGACCATATCGCAGGCTTTGACCGCTCCCACAGGCCTGGCGCCTATCCTGTGGGAGCGGCTTTAGCCGCGAAGCAAGCGACAGGGTGCATGGCACCGGCTACGCCGGTGTTCGCGGCTAAAGCCGCTCCCACAGAGCCGGTGTCGCTTCAGAGGTTGGCGATGTGGCCCGTGCAGGTCAGTCGTCTGTAGCCTTGATCGACTTGGGCGACAAACGCAGGCTGCGCAAGCTGCGCTTCACGCTCTTGAGGTGGTTGACCAGGCTCGGGCCACGGGCCATGGCCACGCCCATGGCCAGCACGTCGATCACTACCAGGTGAGCAATGCGCGACGTCAGCGGGGTGTAGATTTCGGTGTCTTCGTGCACGTCGATCGCCAGGTTGACCGTCGACAGCTCGGCCAGCGGTGTCTGGCTGGGGCACAGGGTGATCAGGTTGGCACCGCTCTCGCGCACCAGGTTGGCGGTGATCAGCAGGTCCTTGGAACGCCCCGACTGCGAGATGCACACTGCCACATCACCCGGCTTCAAGGTAACCGCCGACATCGCCTGCATGTGCGGGTCGGAATAGGCCGCCGCAGTGAGCAGCAGACGGAAGAACTTGTGCTGGGCGTCGGCGGCCACCGCGCCGGACGCGCCAAAACCATAGAACTCTACGCGCTGCGCCTGGGCCATGGCACTCACCGCTTGCTGCAGGGCCTGCGGGTCGAGGTGCTCACGCACTTCCATCAGTGTGTGCAAGGTAGTGTCGAAGATCTTCAGGCTGTAGTCGGCAACCGAGTCGTCTTCATGGATGGCGAACTGGCCGAAACTGGCCCCGGCGGCCAGGCTCTGCGCCAGCTTGAGCTTGAGGTCCTGGAAGCCCGAACAACCGATCGCCCGGCAGAATCGCACGATGGTCGGCTCGCTGATCCCCACGTTGTGCGCCAGGTCGGCCATCGAACTGTGCATGACGGCAGCCGGATCGAGCAGCACGTGGTCGGCCACTTTGAGTTCCGATTTGCGCAACAGGTGGCGCGATTGGGCGATATGTTGCAACAGATTCACGGTCTGGACTCGGTTATGATCGGCTGGCCGGGATGTAGCTTTCTTGTAGTTATACTACATGCTCGCCAACCCGCCCAGTTAAACGAACGTGGAGAGTGGTGGTTTGACTATACCTTGCGACATCCTGGTCTTCGGCGGCACCGGCGATCTGGCCTTGCACAAGCTGCTTCCGGCGCTCTACCACCTGTATCGCGAGGCCCGCCTGCACAATGCCGTGCGGATCATCTCACTGGCCCGCCGCCCGTTGCCGCGCAACGACTACGTCAAGCTCGCCGAACGCCACTGCCGCGCACAGATCGCCCGCCAGGACTTCGACGAGGAGGTCTGGCAGCGCTTCTCGGCGCGCCTGGACTACTTCCCCATGGACGCCGCGCAAAGTGCCGACTTCGGCCGCCTGGCGCGCTACCTGGGCGAGCCCGGCGGGCTGACACGCATCTACTACCTGGCCACCGCGCCCCAGCTGTTCGTGCCCATCGCCAACCACCTGCGCATCGCCGGCCTGGCCGACAACGAGGCGCGCATCGTGCTGGAAAAGCCCATCGGCCATTCGCTGGAGTCGGCCACCGCGATCAACGAAGCGATCGGCGAAGTGTTCGACGAGTCCCAGGTGTTCCGCATCGACCACTACCTGGGCAAGGAAACGGTGCAGAACCTCATGGCCCTGCGCTTCGCCAATGCCCTGCTGGAGCCGGTGTGGCGCAACAGCCAGGTGGACCATGTGCAGATCAGCGTCTGCGAAACCCTCGGCGTGGAGAGCCGCGGCGCCTACTACGACCGCGCCGGCGCCACCCGCGACATGTTGCAGAACCACCTGCTGCAGCTGCTGTGCCTGGTAGCCATGGAGCCGCCGGCGCAATTCGACGCCGAAGCCGTGCGGGACGAGAAGGTGAAGATCCTGCGCGCCCTCAAACCTATCACTGGCCAGGACGTGCAGGACAAGACGGTGCGCGGCCAGTATGGCGCCGGCAAGATCGGCGGCCAGGAAGTACCCGCCTACTACTTCGAGAAAGATGTCGACAACGACAGCGACACCGAGACCTTCGTCGCCGTCCAGGCGCACGTCGACAATTGGCGCTGGGCTGGGGTGCCGTTCTACCTGCGCACCGGCAAACGCATGGCGCGGCGCTCGTCGCAGATCGTCATCCAGTTCAAGCCGGTGCCCCACGAGCTGTTCAGTGGCGGCCAGGTCAACCAGTTGCTGATCCAGCTACAGCCGGACGAGCACATCAGCCTGCGCATGATGACCAAGAGCCCCGGCAAAGGCATGCGCCTGGCGCCCGTCGAGCTCGACCTCAACCTCGCCCAGGCGTTCGCCCAGACCCGCCGCTGGGACGCCTACGAGCGCTTGCTGCTGGATGTAATGGAAGGTGACTCCACGCTGTTCATGCGCCGAGACGAGGTGGAGGCCGCCTGGGCCTGGATCGACCCGATCCTGCAGGGCTGGGAAGAACACTTCCAGGCACCACGCCCTTACCCCGCCGGCAGCAACGGACCGGAGCAGGCCAACAGCCTGCTCGCGCGCCATGGCCAGGCCTGGCACCTGTAACGGCGCTGCAATCGCCTGGACAACGGCAGCGCCGCTCCCAGGCTAGCGCAACAGGTCGGCGGTCGGACGCTCAAGCAATGCCTGGAACGAGGCCGCGTCCACCGGCCGGCTGATCAGGTAGCCCTGCACCTCGTCGCAACCCTGCTCGCGCAGGAACTGCAGCTGCTCGGGGGTTTCCACACCCTCGGCCACCACTTGCAGTTGCAGGCTCTTGGCCATGGCAATGATCGCCCGGGTGATCGCCGCATCCTGGTTGCCGTCGTGCAGGCCACGGATGAATGCCTGGTCGATCTTCACGTAGTCCACCGGGAAGCGTTTCAGGTAGCTGAGCGATGAATAGCCGGTGCCGAAGTCGTCGATGGCCAATTTCACCCCCAATTCATGGAGCTGCTCGAAAGTGGCGATGATGTGCTCGACGCTGTCCAGCAACTGGCTTTCGGTGAGTTCCAACTCCAGCAGGTGCGGCGCCAGCCCCGACTCCTGCAGCACCTGGCGCACCAGGCTGACCAGCTTGCCCTGGCGCAGCTGGTACACCGACAGGTTGACCGAGACCCGCACTTCCAGCCCCTGGCGCAACCACTCACAGGCCTGCCAGCAGGCCTGGCGCAACACGAATTCGCCCATCGGCGCGATCAGCCCGGTCTCTTCCGCCAAACCGATGAATTCGCCCGGCGGCACCATGCCCCACTCCGGGTGCTGCCAGCGCACCAGCGCCTCGGCAGCATGCAGCTGGCCGGTGCGCAGGCACAACTTGGGCTGGTAGTAGACCAGCAGTTGGCCTTCGTCGATGGCCTTGCGCAGCTGGTTCTCCAGTTGCAGGCGCTCCAGGGTGCTGGCGCGCAGGCTCTCGGTGTAGAACTGGAAATTGTCGCCGCCCAGATGCTTGGCGTGCTGCTTGGCCATGTCGGCCTGGCTGACCAGCGCATTGAGGTCGAAGGTGGCATCCGACAGCACGCTGATACCCACCGACGCGCTGATCACTACTTCATGCCCACCCAAGCGCTGCGGCACCCGCAGCTTGTCGAGCAGCCGCGTGGTGACCCGCACCAGGCTGGAAAGGTTGGTGTAACCGTCGAACAGTATGGCGAACTCGTCACCCGACAGCCGCGCCACGGTATCGGCCTCCGGTACCGCGTTGGCGATCCGCTGGGCCGTCTTCTTGAGTAACTGGTCGGCCAGCTCATGGCCGAGGCTCTCGTTGAGCAGCTTGAAGCGATCCAGGTCGATGTGCAGCAAGGCCAGGCTGCGCCCATTCAAGCGGATGCGCTGGGCGGCCTCGTGCAGGCGCAGGCGGAACAACGCCCGGTTGGCAAGCCCGGTCAGATCGTCGTAGTGCGCCAGGTAGCGCAAGCGCTCCTCTGACTCGCGGCGGGCCGATAGATCGGTATAGAAGCCGACGATGTTGGCGATGCGGCCGCGCGCATCACGCACGCTGTTGAGCTGCAACCACTGCGGGTAGAGCTCGCCGCTCTTGCGCGCCTCAACCAGTTCGCCCTGCCAGCGCCCCTGCTGCTCCAGCGCCTGATCGATGGCCTGGCTGTGCCGCCGCGCATCGCGACTGCAGGGCAGTTCCAGGGCGTTGCGGGCGATCAGCTCGGCACGGCCGTAGCCGGTGACATCGCAGAACGCCTGGTTGACCGCCAACAACTGGAAGCTTGCGTCGAGGATCGCGATGCCTTCGCTGGCGGCCTCGAATACCGTGGCGGCCAGGCGTTGCTGTTCTTCCTGCTCCTTGTGCGCGGAGATATCACGACGGGTGCCAAGCATGCGCACCACCTTGCCGTCGACATCGCGCTCTACCGCCCGGCCGCGGTCCTCGATCCAGCACCAGTGGCCCTGCGCATGGCGTACCCGGTACTCGACCCGGTAGTCCTCGGTGCGCCCTTTGAGATGCTCGACCAAGGTGCGCCGCAGCAGCGGCAGGTCATCGGGATGCAGCCGGGGCTTGAGGTCGGCGCGTACCGAGCGGACCTGGTCGCCATCGAGGCCGAACAGGGCGTGCAACTGGGTGTGATGAACCTCGTCGCTTTCCAGGTTCCAGTCCCAAAGGCCCAGCTCGCTGGCCTGCAGCGCCAGGGCCAGGCGTTGCTCGCTCTTGCTCAGCGCCTGGTTGGCCAGGTCCAGCTCATGGCTGCGCTGGGCCACGCGCTGTTCGAGGCCGTCATGGGCCAGGCGCAACTCGTCCTCGGCCTGGCGGCGTTGGCGAACTTCGGCGCTGAGCTGGTGGTTGAGGTCCTCGGCGTGGCGCTGGGTGCTTTGCAGGTGCTCGATCAATGCCTGGTTCTGAAAGCGCCGCAGCAGGCCGCGCTCGATCAGCCGATTGACCTGCCAGGCCACCACCATCAGGGCGCCCAGCAGAATCAGCCCCAGCCAACCCCAGCCACGCTGGTGGCCGGCGTCATAAGCGAACAGGAAAAGGGTCGGCGGCAACAGGCACGGCAAGGCGAAACTCAGAAATGCCGGCAGGCTGACGGCATAAGCAACGCTGGCCGACAACACCGCAGTGCCCAGCAGGCCGAACACCCAGGCCTGTTGCTCGAAGTTGTCCACAGGCACCAGGGCAATCGCCGCGCTGGCCAGCGTCAGCCCGCTGAAGGCGGAGCCGGCGAGGAACATGCGTCGCCAGTTTGGCCTGGCCTGGCGCGAGGGGGTCGCCGCCTCGAACGCCGCCACCTGGATCACCCGCAGGGCGACCAGCGCCAGCAGCCAGGCCAGCCATACGCTCACCAGCAGATAGCGCGCAGGGCTCCACAACAGCCAGGCGCAGAGCGTACCGGTCAGCAGCATGAACAGCGTGGGCAACAGGGAGCCCTGGTACAGCAGGCGGGTGCGCTCGATAGACAGCTGAGTGGCGAATTGCCTGCGAACGCTCCGTGTCGTCTCTGGCGATGCTCCGATCGCCATGCAATCCTGGGTCATAGGGCTGGTTTCTTGTTGTGTTTTTGTTATGGCAGACCACAAATGTGCAGGGAGAATACACAAGCGCCGCGCCGGACCAAACTGCTCCAGGTCATGATTTTGAAATTGTCCCGCCCGTCCAAATGCGACCGCTCAACCACGCAGGCTGGCGAGCCGTGCCGATGAACGGTAAATCGCCCGCCTGGTGATTTGCGTCGGCGGCGTTTGCCCCTGCCCCCTGCCCGGCCCTAGAATGGCCGGATGCGCAATGATGACCTCTCCCTCCTGCTGAACTCCCTCAACGACGCTCAACGCCAGGCCGTAGCGGCCCAGGTCGGGCGACAATTGGTCCTGGCCGGTGCCGGCTCGGGCAAGACCCGAGTGCTGGTGCACCGTATCGCCTGGCTGATCCAGGTCGTAGGGGCCTCCCCACATTCGATCCTGTCGGTGACCTTCACCAACAAGGCGGCGGCAGAAATGCGCCAGCGGATCGAGCAACTGCTGGGCATCAACCCGGCCGGCATGTGGGTCGGCACGTTCCACGGCCTGGCCCACCGCCTGTTGCGGGCGCACTGGCAGGAAGCGGGGCTGGTGCAGAACTTCCAGATTCTCGACAGCGACGACCAGCAACGCCTGATCAAGCGGGTGATCCGCGAGCTTGGCTTCGACGAGCAGAAGTGGCCGGCGCGCCAGGTCCAGTGGTTCATCAACGGCCAGAAGGACGAGGGCTTGCGCCCACGCCACATTCAGGCGGGCGGCGACCTCTACCTGACCACCATGCGCGACATCTATAACGCCTACGAACAAGCCTGCGAGCGCGCCGGGGTCATCGACTTCGCCGAGCTGCTGCTGCGCGCCCTCGACCTGTGGCGTGACCAGCCGGGCCTGCTCGAGCACTACCAGCGCCGCTTCCGGCACATTCTGGTGGACGAGTTCCAGGACACCAACGCCGTGCAGTACGCCTGGTTGCGCCTGCTCGGCGCCGGTGGCGACAGCCTGATGGCGGTGGGCGACGACGACCAGTCGATCTACGGCTGGCGCGGCGCGAAAATCGAGAACATCCACCAGTACACCAGCGACTTCCCTGACGCCGAGATGATCCGCCTGGAGCAGAACTACCGCTCCACCGGTGGCATCCTCAAGGCCGCCAACGCCCTGATCGCCAACAACAGCGGGCGCCTGGGCAAGGAGCTGTGGACCGACATGGGCGAGGGCGAGCCGATCACCCTCTACGCCGCGTACAACGAGCACGACGAAGCGCGCTACGTGGTCGAGACCATCGAAGGCCTGATCAAGCAGGGCAATGCGCGCAACGAAATCGCCATCCTGTACCGCTCCAACGCCCAGTCACGGGTGCTGGAAGAGGCCCTGCTGCGCGAACGTATTCCCTACCGCATCTACGGCGGCCAGCGCTTCTTCGAACGCGCCGAGATCAAGAACGCCATGGCCTACTTGCGCCTGCTCGAGGGCCGCGGCAACGACGCCGCCCTGGAACGGGTGATCAACGTGCCGCCGCGCGGCATCGGTGAGAAAACCGTGGAGGCCATCCGCGACCATGCCCGCCACAGCCAGGTGTCGATGTGGGAAGCGATGTGCCAGCTGCTCGCCGGCAAAGCGCTGAAGGGCCGCGCCGCCAGCGCCCTGGGCGCGTTCATCGAGCTGATCGAGCAGCTTGCCGCCAAGGTGCTGGACATGCCGCTGCACCTGATGACCCAGACGGTCATCGAGCATTCCGGGTTGATCATCTATCACCAGGAAGAAAAAGGCGAAAAGGGCCAGGCACGGGTAGAAAACCTTGAAGAACTGGTCAGCGCCGCACGCAACTTCGAGACCAGCGACGAAGATGCCGACCTGACGCCGTTGTCGGCGTTCCTCGGCCACGCTTCGCTGGAGGCCGGCGATACCCAGGCCGACGAGCACGAGGACAGCGTCCAGCTGATGACCCTGCACAGTGCCAAGGGCCTGGAATTCCCCTACGTGTTCCTGGTGGGCATGGAAGAAGGGTTGTTCCCGCACAAGATGAGCCTGGAAGAGCCTGGCCGTCTGGAAGAGGAACGCCGCCTGGCTTACGTGGGCATCACCCGGGCCATGCGCCAGCTGATCATGACCTACGCCGAGACCCGTCGCCTGTACGGCAGCGAAACCTACAACAAGGTGTCGCGTTTCGTACGCGAAATTCCGGCCGGTCTGGTTCAGGAAGTACGCCTGTCGAACTCGGTCAGCCGCCCGTTCGGCGGCGCCAAGGCCCCGGCCAGCAACCTGTTCGCCAACGCCAGCATTCCCGAGACCGCCTTCAACCTCGGCCAGCGCGTGCAGCACGCGGTGTTCGGTGAGGGCGTGATCCTCAACTTCGAGGGCGCAGGCGCGCAGGCACGGGTGCAGGTGAACTTCGCCGAAGGCAGCAAGTGGTTGATGCTGGGGTATGCGAAGCTCGAGGCTATCTGATGGCTTTGCGCCGCCCCATGTAGGAGCGGCCTTGCGCCGCGAAAGGGACGCGTAGCGGCCCTCTTTTTTGCCAGCGCCATCTTGCAGGAATGTCACCATTGCCCAAACAGGGGTCGCTCTGCGACCCTTTCGCGGCGCAAGGCCGCTCCTACAGGGCGACAGTCATCATTCTGTCAGGCAAAAGCTCGAAACATCTTGTCGCTAGCCATGGTCACAGGTTCATGTGCACCATGACGCGCGTGCAATCCACAAAATGGGAACCCCCAACTTATGCAACGTTTTCTTAGCATCGCTCTGGCGCTCTGCGTCGGCTTGACGCTGAGCCTCGACGCCAACGCCAAGCGCTTCGGCGGCGGCAAGAGCTCGGGCGCAGCGCCCATGCACCAGACTCGCCAGGCCGCACCGACCACACCTGCCGCCGCACCGACCGCTCCAGGCCGTGCACCGGCCGCCGCCAGCGGCGCTTCGCGCTGGCTGGGCCCTCTGGCCGGCCTCGCCGCCGGTGGCCTGCTGGCTTCCATGTTCATGGGTGACGGTTTCCAGGGCATGCAGATCATGGACTTCCTGATCATGGGCCTGATCGCCTTCCTGGTGTTCCGCTTCATCGCCGCGCGCCGTCGCCAGCAACAGCCGCAACACGCTGCTGCCGGCCACGCCCCGTACCAGCGCGAAGCCCAGCCGCAGGCCGCCCCGCAGTCGATCTTCGGCGGTTCCGCCGCGCCAGCCGCTGCCGCGCCGACCATCAACGCCCCGGCCTGGTTCAACGAAGCCAGCTTCCTCGCCGCCGCCCGTTCGCACTTCCAGTCGCTGCAGCAGCACTGGGACGCCAACGAGATGGACAAGATCGCCGAGTTCGTCACCCCGCAAATGCTCGACTTCCTCAAGCGTGAGCGCGCCGAACAGGGTGAAGGCTTCCAGTCCACCTATATCGACGACCTCGATGTACAGCTGGAAGGCGTCGACGACCGCGCCGACAAGACCATCGCCACTCTGACCTTCCGTGGCGTGTCGAAGACCTCGCGCTTCGACCAGGGCGAGGCTTTCAACGAGAGCTGGCACATGGAACGCGCCCAGGGCGAAAACCAGCCTTGGATGCTCGCCGGTATCCGCCAAAACGGTTAACCCGCGCACGTTGCACCAAAAACCCCGGGCCTGTCCCGGGGTTTTTGCTTTTGCCGGAGTCGACTACTAGGGTATAACGCGCAGCGTTGTCATAAAGGTCAGAGGATGTGAACCGTGGAAGAAGTGATCGAACAACTGCGTGAAGCCAACGAGCCGGTACCGGTGCCGCTGGAGCTGCCCGACGAAGACCAACTGGTCGAAATCGAGGAACAGCTGTTCATCAACATTCCGTTCGTGTTCAAGGAGTTCCTGCTGACCGTCAGCGATGTCGTGTACGGCTCGCTGGAACCTGTGACCGTCACCGACCCGCAATCCCATACCTACCTGCCGGACGTTGCCTCCAACGCCTGGGACGCCGGTGTACCGCGTGACCTGATCCCACTGTGCCAGGACGGCGACGACTACTACTGCGTCGAGGAAGACGGCACTGTTGTGCTGTGGTCCGCCGAAGAAGAAATCGTCACCGAAGAGAGCTGGGAATCAGTGTGGCACTGGGCACGGGATGTCTGGCTGGAAAGCTGAATGAGAAATACCCGCATAAAGTAATGGCTCATGGCCATTGAATACCCGTAAAATCGCCAGGCTTTCTGCGCCTGGCGACATCGCTACCGCTCCATCCCCTCGGACGACGATGAAATCTCGCGCAGAGAGCGTTCCCTCGCTCAGTGCGATTGATCGCGGTTGTTCTCCAGCGTCTCCAGCAAGGCGATCTGCATCCGCGTATGAACGCGGATGAACCAGCGCCACAGCAACGCCACCACCCCCGCCGCCACCACCGCAATGATCAGCAGCAGCTCGCTGGTTGGCAGGATGCTTGCCGACAGTGCCGACAGCAGCAGGAAAATCACCAGCAACGACAGCAGCGGGATCACTTCGGCGACCACCCTGCGCACACGTTGCGTGTGCCGCCCGGCCATCTCCGGCTTGACCCCCATCTCCGCCAGCAACATCGACAGCGCCTTGAGCTTGCGGTACGCCGCAATCAGGAACGGCAGCGACAGCAGCAACGCAGCCCCCCAGATCAGTGCCTTCTGCTGGCTGACATCCGCCACCCACTCGCTGAGCCATTCGCCGATGCGCCCGGCGAAATAACCGCCACTGAAGAAGATCGCGATCACCAGCGCCAGGTTGACCCCGACCTGCAACAGAATTCGCCGGATCATCGCCGCCAGCATCGCCCCCTCGCCCTGGGGCTGGATGCTGCGCAACCACTCGCCATACAGCGACAGCACCCGTGACAGGCGGCTCGGCATTACCTTGCCCAACTTGATCGACAGCGGGTCGGCCGCGCGGATCAGGTAGGGCGTGAGCAGCGTAGTGATGGCCGACACCGCCACCGCGACCGGATACAGGAAGTCACTGGTGACCTGCAGGGTCATGCCCAGCGCCGCGATGATGAACGAGAACTCTCCGATCTGCGAAAGACCCATGCCCACCCGCAGCGAAGTGCGCCCGTCATTGCCGGCGATGAATGCGCCCATGCCGCAGGAGAGCATCTTGCCCAGCACAACTGCCAGGGTGATCACCACGATTGGCCAGGCGTACTCGAGCAGAATCGAGGGGTCGATCATCAGGCCGATGGCAACGAAGAAGATGGCGCTGAACAGGTCGCGAACCGGCTCGATCAGCCGCTCGATCTTCAGCAGCTGGCGCGATTCGGCCATGATTGCACCGATCAGGAAGGCCCCCAGCACCATGCTGTACTCGAGTTTCACCACCAGCAGGCAGAAACCGAAGCACAGCCCCAGCACGGTGATCAGCAGCATTTCGTTGCTTTCGAATTTAGCCACATAGGCCAGCAGCCGCGGCACCAGCAGGATGCCGATGACCAGCGCGACGATCATGAACAGCGACAGCTTGCCCACCGTCGAGAACACTTCCCCGGAACTGACCGAGCCACTGACGGCGATGCCCGACAGCAACGCGATGATGCCGATGCCCAGGATGTCCTCGACGATCAGCACGCCGAAGATCAGCTGGGCGAAGCGCTCGTTCTTCATCTTCAGGTCGTTGAGCGCCTTGACGATGATGGTGGTCGAGGAAATGGCCAGGATGGCGCCGAGGAACAGCGAATCCATGGTGTTCCAGCCAAACCAGCGGCCGATCTCGAAGCCGATCCAGATCATCAGCACGATTTCCAGGAACGCGGCGATGAACGCCGTGGCCCCGACCTTGAACAGCTTGCGCAGGCTGAACTCAAGGCCCAGGCAGAACATCAGGAAGATCACCCCCAGTTCAGCGAGGGTCTTGATGGTGTCTTCGTCGTGGATCAGGCCGAAGGGAGGCGTATGCGGGCCGATGATGAAGCCGGCAACGATGTAGCCCAGCACCACGGGCTGCTTGAGACGATGGAAGAGGATGGTCACCACCCCGGCGACCAGCATGATCACCGCCAGATCCTGGATGAAGCTGATGGCATGCATGGCGCGAGTACTCCTTGTGTCAATGCACGTGGCGGACCACTCCTCCGTCGGAAACGTCTGACGCAGAAAGCAGGCACATACTGTTGTAATAGATGGAAAAGCCCACGTTGCATGGGCCCCGTCAGGTTAACATCGCGCCTTGCCGCAAAATGCCGATGCAATATGCAGAAACAGATCGGCCGAACCGGCGCCGCTGATGGCAAGATCGGCGTGACGATGGAGCGTCAGCCGACGTCCCGTACCAGGATGGGAAACCTCTATGAGGGGAACAGAAGTGTCAGCAGATACCAGCCCCGCTTCAGCGCAACTTCACCGTGAGCTCACTATGGAACCTGGAAACGCCCAGTTGACTATGACTGTCCTGATGACACCGGACATGGCCAACTTCTCTGGCAACGTACACGGCGGCACCCTGCTCAAGTACCTCGACGAAGTCGCCTACGCCTGCGCCAGCCGTTATGCCGGCACCTACGTGGTCACCTTGTCGGTGGACCAGGTGATTTTCCGCGAGCCTGTGCACGTCGGTGAGCTGGTGACCTTCCTGGCGTCGGTCAACTACACCGGCAATACCTCGATGGAGGTGGGCATCAAGGTGGTTACCGAGAACATCCGCGAGCGTTCGGTGCGCCATTCCAACAGCTGCTTCTTCACCATGGTCGCCGTGGACGATGATCGCCGCCCGGTGAAGGTGCCGCCGCGCCAACCGCTCAACAGCGAAGAGAAACGCCGCTTCCTTCAGGGCCAGCAGCGCCGCCAGATCCGCCAGGAGCTGGAGCAGCGCTATCAGGACCTGAAGACTGACGCCATTTAATAAACCAGGCGCTGCGCCTCGAAACGCACGCGCGGGTGGGCAATGCGGTCCTGGGCCCGCACCAGCTGCAGTTCGTAGCTGGCGCAGGCCTGGGTTTCCAGCAGCACCTCATGCACCGCGGCCGCTGCGAACTCGAACGCCTGCACCCAGCTGTCGCCGAGCAGCACCCGGGCCAGGAACAACCCTGAGGTAAGGTCGCCCACCCCCACCGGCTGACGCGGGAAGGCCAGCAGCGGGCGACGCAGGTGCCAGCTTTCCTTGGCCGTCACCAACAGCATCTCGAACGCATCCTCCGCGCGCCCCGGGTAACTCAGGTGCTTGACCAGCACCACCTGCGGCCCACGCTCCAGCAGCCCACGGGCCATGCCGACGCAATCTTCAAGGGACTGCGCCTTGCGCCCGCAGAAGCTGTCCAGCTCGAGCTGGTTGGGGCAGAGGATGTCGGCCTGGGCGGCGGCCTGCTCGAGCAGGAATTCGCTCACCTCGGCGGGCACGATGCAGCCTTTCTCGGCGTGGCCCATGACCGGGTCGCACAGGTACAGTGCCTTGGGGTTGACCGCTTTGATCCGCGCGACACCGGCCAGGATTGCCCGCCCTTGCTCGGCACTGCCCAGGTAACCCGACAGCACCGCATCGCAATGGCCCAGTTCGCCGATGTTGGAAATGCCTTCCACCAACGCAGGAATTTGCGCTGGAGCAAGCACTTCCCCCGACCACTGTCCATACTGAGTGTGATTGGAGAACTGCACGGTGTTGAGTGGCCAGACGTTGACCCCGACCCGTTGCATCGGAAACACCGCGGCGCTGTTGCCGGCATGTCCAAAGACCACGTGGGACTGAATGGCGAGCAGATGCGGTGTACGTTTCATGCAGGACGATTCCGAAACTGTGTGAACAAATGTGCGGCCCGCAGTATGAACCCGAATGCCATCTGTACGACAGGCCAGCGGCACAGTTAAGCTGGCTCGACCTGTCTGGAGCTTACGCAAATGCTGACCCTCGAAAACGTCTTCGTCCTGATGCTGGTGGCGACCGCCGGCGCCTGGTTGTGGCACAACCACGGGCTGCGCGAAAAAGCCCTGGCCCGGGTAAAGCAGCATTGCGCAAAGCTAGACCTGGAGCTACTGGACGACGCCGTGGCGCTCAAACGCATCGCCTTCGTGCGTGACGCCAATGGCCGCAAGCGCCTGGCACGCATCTACAACTTCGAGTTCACCGTCACCGGCGAGCAACGCCACCCGGGTACCGTCACACAGTTCGGCGCGCACAGCGTACAGATCGAGCTGGCGCCCTACCCCTTCGAGATCAAGACCCCGCCACGCACCGATAACGTCATCGAGATGCAGCAGTGGCGCCAGGAGCACAACCGCTGGCACAACTGATCAGCCATCCAGGCGGCACGCCGCCAGCGCGGCCTGCAGCTCGGCCAATGGCTGGGCCTCGGCGAAGATCAACTCCAGGCGTGAATCCCTGCGCCACTCGCTTGGCTGCCACTCGGGCTCGTGGCCTTCAAGGCCGTTGAATGACTGCCAGCCCTGTGGGCTGTGGATAACCCCTTTGGCCCGGCGCCATGGCCAGGCATGCAAGAAGGCGTTCAACTGCGCGGGATCGAAACGCTGACTGGGGTGCCAGCGCCAACCCACACTCCAACCCCCTTCACCCTCACTGGCCTGGCAGATCGGCTCGGATGGATCTGTCCACAGCGCTGACGCTGCGGCGATCGAGTTGCCCACAGCCAGCCGCTGCAAAGCCGCGTCGACGTCAGCGACTGTGGACAAACCTGGCAGGCGGTCCAACGGCAATGCCCCATGATCCGTCCAGACCGCAGGCAACCCGGGGAATCGCGCAGTTATCAACAGGCGCTTGGCTTCATCCACAGATGCCGACTTGTTGAAAACCAAAAGTGCAGTTGCCGATAAAGCCGCCTGCTGCGCTTCAGGCAGCGGTTCTTCCCTGGCCAGTGCCTGGGCATCCAGCACCATCAGCAGCGGCTGCACGGCCAGCACAGCCTGCCAGGGCGCCTGCCCCAGCTGCTGCAGCAATTGCCGGGGATGGCCCAGCCCAGAGGGCTCGATGAACAGCCGGTCCGGGCGCGCCTTGCGCAGCAAGCGGCCAAGACCAACCTGGAACGGCATGCCGTTGACACAACACAGGCAACCCCCCGCCACTTCACCGATGGCAATGCCATCGTCATCACGCGCCAGCAGTGCCGCGTCCAGGCCGATCTGCCCGAACTCGTTGACCAGCACCGCCCAGCGCTCGTTGGCCGGGCGCTGCGCCAGCAGCTGGCGGATCAGGCTGGTCTTGCCGGCGCCCAGCGGGCCTGCGATTACATGGGTGGGAATGTTCTGCAACATAGGTAGGTATCAGGCAAGTGCGTGGCCCACTATGCCCCGTCAGGCCAGCCAGTCAAGGCTGAGCAGCAGGCGCCGCTCGCCGGGCGCCGTCAGCGGCGAGCGGTGGATAAGGCCTGCACCTTCATTGCCAATCCATTTCTCGCCCTTGAGCAGCGCCACGTCACCCGCCGCCAGCTGGCGGATGTTATCCACAGCAGGTTGATCGAGCTGCAACCTTGAACGGTCTATCGCGCCCTCCTCCAGCCATTGACTGCCGCTACCGGCATAGGTGGTGAGCAGGCGCACCGGCACGTTATCCACATGGAAGCGCGGGCACATCGCGCCATCCAGTACCCGCAGGCGAAAACCGATGCGCCGTGCACCGAGCAGGCAGGTGTAGGCCGCCACCAGCCACGCCACATCGGCGACGAAACCTTCGTAGCCATGCAGATCGGCCGCTTCCCTGAGCAGCCCCGGCAGCTGTGGCGGATGCTGCTCGTCGACATCGATCACCCGCTCGTCCGCCAGTGTCTGGCCAAGGCTCAGCACCAGCGCGCAGAAATCCTCGACCTGGGCGGGTAACTGGCGCTGCCAGACGGCCAGGTTGACGCCATCCTTGAGCATGTCGGTCATCACCTTGGGTGACGGCCCGAAGACCTGGCAGATATCCACAACCTGGGGCGCCAGCTTCATGCCGCCTGCTCCTCGATCCAAGGGCCGAACGGATCTTCCAACCGTAGCCAGCCCATGGGCCCCAAGGCCATTTCTTCCTCACTCAGCAGGCAGGCGTCCAACGCTGTGGATAACTGCGCAAAGTCGATGTTCTGCCCGATGAATACCAGCTCCTGACGGCAGTCACCGGTTTCCACCGACCATTGCTTGAGGATCGCCGCCATATCCGCTTCGTCTTGCGGCCATTGCTCGCGCGGGACGAAACGCCACCAGCGCCCGGCCAGGCCATGGCGCATCATGCCGCCCGCCTGTGACCAGCTACCGGCCTCCTGGTACTTGCTGGCCAGCCAGAAAAACCCTTTTGAGCGCAGCAGCCGGCCATTGCTCCAGGGCGTGTGGATAAAGTCGAAGAAGCGCTGCGGGTGAAATGGCCGGCGGGCCTGCCAGGTGGTCGCGGCGATGCCGTACTCCTCGGTTTCCGGCACGTGTTCACCACGCAGCTCCTGCAGCCAGCCCGGCGCTTGCGCCGCCTGGTCGAAGTCGAACAGGCCGGTATCGAGGATTCGCGACAACGCAACCTGGCCCATGACCATCGGCACGATCTGCGCCCGGGCATTGAGGCTGCGCAGGATGGCGATCAGCTCTTCACGCTCGTGCTGGCCGATCAGGTCGATCTTGCTCAGCAGCAACACGTCGGCGAACTCGACCTGCTCGATCAGCAGGTCGCTGATCGAACGTTCATCCTCTTCACCGAGGGTCTCGCCGCGGCTGGCCAGGCTGTCGGCAGCCTGGTAATCACGCAGGAAGTTGAGCCCGTCGACCACGGTGACCATGGTGTCCAGCCGCGCCATGTCCGACAGGCTGCGGCCTTGTTCGTCACGGAAGGTGAAGGTCTCGGCTACCGGCAGCGGTTCGGAGATCCCGGTCGACTCGATCAACAGGTAATCGAAACGGCCCTCACGCGCCAGGCGCGCAACCTCTTCCAGCAGGTCTTCGCGCAGGGTGCAGCAGATGCAGCCGTTGCTCATCTCCACCAGTTTTTCTTCCGCGCGGTTGAGGCTGACGTTGCGCTGTACTTCGCTGGCGTCGATGTTGATTTCGCTCATGTCGTTGACGATCACGGCAACCCGCAGGTTATCGCGGTTGCGCAAAACGTGATTGAGCAGCGTGCTCTTGCCGGCGCCGAGGAAGCCGGACAGCACGGTGACAGGAAGACGGTTGGGCATGACGGACCTCATCGGGCAGGCGCATTCGAAACGATGCATTGCGCCATGTTATATTATAACAATACAATTTCGCCAAGCCGTCTCGACCGAAGGGTTGCCTGGAGTGCCTCATCGATGAAATTGCCCCGCGCCAGCGCATTGCTGCTGATTGCCCTGCCGACCTCTTTGCTGGCCATGCCCCGCACCGACCTGGCGCTGTGTACTCGCAGCGCCACGCTATTGGCCTGCCAGGACAGCACGGGCAACTACTACAGCGTGCGCAGCGCAGGCAGCACCTTCTACCTGCGCGGTTACGAAGTGCAGGGCAAACGGTTGTGGGCACAAACCAACAGCCGCTACGGCGCGCTCACCTTCTTCACTGGCCTGGCCAGCGATGGCGAAGCCTGGGTCGGTTACAGCCGGCGTATCGGCTGGACCACCCTCAATCGCGTCTCGAGCTCCAGCGGCCAGCGCTTCGATCTGCACTGCAGCCTGCTCGGTGGTTGCCGTTGAGCCCTACTTTTTCAGGACACCATTCATGACCAGCCTTAGCCTTTCCCTGCCCGACATCGCCACGCAAAGCAGCCAACACAGCTTGCCGCTGGACTGGGTAGGCATGTGCGGTATCGCCCTGCCGCTGCAGGTGGAAGGTCGCAATCTGAGCGCCCATGCCAGCGCAGGCGTCAGCCTGGACGAAGGTGCTGCGCGTGGTATTCACATGTCGCGCTTGTACCTGGCATTGGAAGCGCTCGAACACCAGCCCTTGAGCCTGCCGCTGATTCGCCAGACCCTCGAGCAGTTTCTCTCCAGCCACCAGGGCCTTTCCAGGAGCGCATACCTTCAGCTGGAATTCGATCATCTGCTCAAACGCCCAGCCTTGATCAGCCCTCTGGCCGGCTGGAAACGCTATCCGGTGCGGCTCGATGCACAGCTGAAAGATGAAATGTTCCACGTGGAACTATCCGTGGATATTCCCTATTCCTCCACGTGCCCCTGCTCGGCCGCACTGGCCAGGCAACTCATCCAGGCGCAGTTCGACCAGGATTTCGCCAGCCAAGCGCTGGACCGGGACAGCGTGCGCCAATGGCTGGGCAGCAGCAGTGGCATCGTCGCCACACCTCACAGCCAACGGAGCATGGCCAAGCTACAGGTGCGGCCAGGCACTGATGCGTGGCCACTGACTGAATTGATCGACCAGGCTGAGCAAGCCTTGGGAACCGCCGTGCAAACCGCCGTGAAGCGTGCCGACGAACAGGCCTTCGCCCTGGCGAACGGGCAGAACCTGATGTTCTGTGAGGACGCCGCGCGGCGCCTGCACCTGGCGTTGCGCCAGTTGCCGTGGGTGAGCGCATTCAGCGTGCGCGTGGAACATGCAGAGAGCCTGCATGCCCACGACGCAGTCGCCGTCAGCCGCTGGCGGTGGTAATCAGCTGCGGGGTTTCACGGTGCCGCAGTCGTTGCCCAACCATACCGCCCGTGTGTCCATGCTGCCCTGCTGCTGCACACCCGATGCGTTGAAGGTGCCGTTGACCTTGGTCAGGAACTCCTTGTCGCTGAGGAAGGTGGCCTGGCCCTGCCCCTGGGCTTTCGGGCAGCTGAACTGGAACTTCCAGACATTGCCGGTGCGGTCGGTGATCTTCTGGGTGCAGCCCGATTGAGGGTCTTGCAGCGGGATGTCGTTGGTCTTGACCTGCTCCGGGGTCAGGCATGAACGCACGCCCTTGCCACCCACGCTGATACCTTGCTTGGCCAAGGCGCCTTCCATCATCGCCCGCTGCTCCGGCGGCAGATTCTTCAACTGGCCGAGCATGAACTGCATGTCGGGTAACGGCTTGCCATCGACCTGCATGTTGCTGGTGGTCAGCTCCCACAGGCCGGGTTGCAGCATCTGCGCGTGAACCAACGGGCTACCCAGGCCCACGACCAGGGCGAGCAGTGGCAGACGAATCTTCATGGATGAAAGCTCCTCGAATTACCGGCTCTGGCCGGACTGTGCCGTTAGACGTCATTTTCCCTTGCAGGTTGCAGCCACCCCCACGAACGTGGTCTGTTAGCGACAGTGCTAACGGCAAGCAGGATGCGTATGGATTACCACAGCCCCTACTTCTTCGGTTACGTGCTCGGCCTGATTCATCTGCTCGGCATCATCGCGGCGCTGCATGCCGTGTTCACCGTGCGTACAGCCCAAGGTGCGATCGCCTGGGCCATGCCCCTGTTCTTCATCCCCTACTTTGCGCTCATCCCCTACCTGATCTTCGGTGCCCGTTCGTTCTATGCGTACATCAACGCGCGCCGGCATGCCAACCAGGAGATGCACGTGGCCATGGCCAATCTCAACTGGCGGCCGTGGGTGGAGGAAGCCCTGACCGCCCGCGAGTCCGACAGCTATGCGGCCCTGCGCGCCATGCCCAAGCTGGGGCGCATGCCATGTCTGGCCAACAACGAGGTGAAGCTGCTGATCGATGGCGAAGCCACCTTCAAGGCGATCTTCGCTGCCATCGACAAGGCCCGTGACACCGTACTGGTGCAGTTCTTCATCATCCACGACGACGTGCTCGGCCGAGAGCTCCAGCAGTTGCTGTTGCGCAAGGCGGCGGAAGGCGTAAGGGTCTTCGTGCTTTACGACCGGGTCGGCAGCCACGCATTGCCGGCCAGCTACAGCCAGGTGCTGCGCGACGGCGGTGTGCAGATACAGGCATTCGCCACCCGCCGCGGCTTGTTCAACCGCTTCCAGGTCAACTTTCGCAACCACCGCAAGATCGTCGTGGTGGATGGGTTGCTGGGCTTTATCGGCGGGCACAACGTGGGCGACGAGTACCTCGGCGCGCACCCGCGCCTGTCGCCGTGGCGCGATACCCATGTGCAGATCAGCGGCCCGGTACTGGCCTGCCTGCAGGAATCGTTCGCCGAAGACTGGTACTGGGCCACGCGCCAGCTGCCTCCGCTGATCCTGCCCGACACCTACCCTGAAGATGGCGTGCTGTGCCAGGCCCTGGCCAGTGGCCCGGCCGACCCCCAGGAAACCTGCGCGCTGTTCTTCCTCGAAGCCATCCACTCGGCCACTCGCCGGGTCTGGATCACCAGCCCGTATTTCATCCCCGACGAAGCGATCTTCGCCGCCCTGCGCCTGGCCGTGCTACGCGGCGTCGACGTGCGCATCCTCATCCCCGCACGCCCCGATCACCGTATCGTCTACGCCGCCTCCAGCCTGTTTGCCTTCGAGGCGGTGCGCGCAGGCGTGCGGATGTTCCGCTATCAGCCGGGGTTCCTGCATCAGAAAGTGGTGCTGGTGGATGATGAGGTCACGGCCATTGGCAGCGCCAACCTGGATAACCGTTCCTTCCGCCTGAACTTCGAGATTACCCTGCTCACCGTGGACCGCGCCTTCGCCGACCAGGTCGAACAGATGCTGGTGAACGACTTCGAACAGGCCAGGGAGATCACCGCCGAGGACAGCCGCGACACCCATCGCCTGCAGCAACTGGGGATGCGTATTGCGCGTTTGATATCGCCGATCCTGTAGCGCCTCGACGTGCCCCACAGGGGCACGCCGGGCAGCCCGTCAGCGATAGATGTCCTCACGCGTCCACGGCAGGTCGTGATGGCCATCGGCGAAAGGTTTCACGGCGAGGATCTGGTGCAGGTTCATCCAGCCCTTGCTGAAGGCGTAGGCGCAGCCGGCCAGGTACAGGCGCCAGATCCGCAGGGTCTTCTCCGGCACCAGCGCGGCGGCGCGGTGCAGCTGGTTCTCAAGGTTCTCGCTCCAGTGGTTGAGGGTCTTGGCGTAGTGCAGGCGCAGGCTCTCCACGTCCACCACCTCCAGCCCCGCTTCACAGATGCGCGCGCTGATCATCGAGATGTGCGGCAGCTCGCCGTGGGGGAATACGTAACGGTCGATGAACGCACCCGCGCCACGGCCCACCGGGCGACCGTCCACGTGCTTGGCGGTGATGCCGTGATTCATCACCAGTCCGCCTTCGCGCACCGCACTGAACAGCTTGCGGCAATAGAGTTCGAGGTTGGCGTGGCCGACGTGCTCGAACATGCCGACGCTGACCACCTTGTCGAAGCGGCCATCCTCGGGCAGGTCACGGTAATCGAGAATGTGCAGGTCGACCTTGTCGGCCAGCCCCTCCTCCTTGACCCGCTGTCGGCCCAGTTTCAGCTGCTCTTTGCTCAGGGTGATGCCGTACACCTTGGCGCCGTACTCACGGGCGGCAAAACGCGCCAGCCCGCCCCAACCGCAACCGACGTCCAGCAGGTAGTCACCGCCCTGCAGGCGCAACTTGCGGCACAGGTGATCGAACTTGTCCTGCTGGGCCTGGGCCAGGGTGTTGTCCGGCTCTTTGAAATAGGCACAGGAATAGACCATGTCCGGGTCCAGCCACAGTTGGTAGAACGCATTGGACAGGTCGTAGTGGTAGGAGATGGCTTCGGCGTCGGTGCTCTTGTCGTGAGAGGTGCGCTGCGGCAGCACGTCGTCCTCGTCCTTGAGCAGCGTTTGGCTAAGCTCGTCACACACCCGGATGACTTCACCGATATCGCCTTCGAGCTCCAGTTTGCCTTCGACGAAAGCCGAACCCAGTGCTTCCAGGTTGGGGTGGGTCAACTGGGCGATCAGCTGGGGGTCCTTGACCACGATGGTGACCTGCGGACTGGGCCCCAGATCGAACTGGTTACCGTCCCACAGCTTGACCCGCAACGGTATGTCCAGGCTCTGCAAAACGGGTGGAAGTTGCGCAAGCATTCATGACCCTCCCTTTCACGGATTCGGAACGCCACGTCTTATCAAGTCGGACGCTACCGCATGAGGGTAGTTCATTCGTGCGAAGTTTCCGTTAACCGCGACCATGGTCTAGAACTATCTGGCACGGCCAACGCAGCAGATTGTATACAATCCTCCGCGCTCAGACTAACCTTATGCCCCTCTTCGCTTCCTCACCCTTGGAGTAACTAACCCATGAAATCCTATGACGTGGTGATCATCGGCGGCGGCCCCGGCGGCTACAACGCAGCTATCCGGGCCGGCCAGCTGGGCATGAGCGTGGCCTGCGTGGAAGGCCGATCGACCCTCGGCGGCACCTGCCTGAACGTCGGTTGCATGCCCTCCAAGGCATTGCTGCACGCCTCCGAACTGTTCGAGGCGGCCAGCGGTGACGAGTTCGCGCACCTGGGCATCGAGGTCAAGCCGAGCCTGAACCTGGCGCAGATGATGAAACAGAAGGATGAAAGCGTGACCGGCCTGACCAAGGGCATCGAGTACCTGTTCCGCAAGAACAAGGTCGACTGGGTCAAGGGCTGGGGCCGCCTGGACGGCGTCGGCAAGGTCGTCGTCAAGGCCGAGGACGGCAGCGAAACCACCTTGCAGGCCAAGGACATCGTCATCGCCACCGGCTCCGAACCGACCCCGCTGCCGGGCGTGACCATCGACAACCAGCGCATCATCGACTCCACCGGCGCCCTCTCCCTGCCCCAGGTGCCCAAGCACCTGATCGTGATCGGCGCCGGCGTGATCGGCCTGGAGCTGGGTTCGGTGTGGCGCCGCCTCGGCGCCGAGGTGACGGTGATCGAGTACCTCGACCGCATCTGCCCGGGCACCGATGCGGAAACCGCCAAGACCTTGCAGAAGGCCCTGGCCAAGCAAGGCATGACCTTCAAGCTGGGCAGCAAGGTCACCCAGGCCACGCCATCGGCCGATGGCGTCACCCTCACCCTGGAACCAGCAGCCGGTGGCGCCGCCGAAACCCTGCAAGCCGACTATGTACTGGTGGCCATCGGCCGTCGCCCGTACACCCAGGGCCTGAACCTGGAGAGCGTGGGCCTGGAGACCGACAAGCGCGGCATGCTGACCAACGACCATCACCGTAGCTCGGTCCCGGGCATCTGGGTGATCGGCGACGTCACCTCCGGCCCGATGCTGGCGCACAAGGCCGAGGACGAAGCCGTGGCCTGCATCGAACGCATCCACGGCAAGCCGCACGAGGTCAACTACAACCTGATTCCCGGGGTTATCTACACCCGCCCGGAAATGGCCACGGTGGGCAAGACCGAAGAGCAGCTCAAGGCCGAAGGCCGTGCCTACAAGGTCGGCAAGTTCCCCTTCACGGCCAACAGCCGCGCCAAGATCAACCATGAAACCGAAGGCTTCGCCAAGGTTCTCGCCGACGCCAACACCGACGAGGTGCTGGGTGTGCACCTGGTCGGCCCGAGCGTCAGCGAGATGATCGGCGAGTTCTGCGTGGCCATGGAGTTCTCGGCCTCGGCCGAAGACATCGCCCTCACCTGCCACCCGCACCCGACCCGCTCCGAGGCCCTGCGCCAGGCGGCGATGAATGTGGATGGGATGGCGATGCAGATCTGATCGGCAGGTCTGTCGTTCATCCATGTGGGAGCGGGTTTACCCGCGAAGATGACACCTCGGTGCCTGGCACGGGCTATGCCCGTGTTCGCGGGTAAACCCGCTCCCACAAGGATCGCTCAGCTGTTTGAATAGCGAGCAAGACAGTTGCACTGACATTCGCCCATCAGCCGTGCGCCAGCTTCTTGTCCACACCCTCCCGGAACCGCGACGCCAGGAACGGCGTGATATCCAGCGGCAGGGCCTCGTTGTGGACAACCTTGTCCAGCAGCACCCCGGTGATCGCCGACGTCAGGATCCCAGTGCGGAAGTGTCCACAGGCATTGAAGTACCCCTCGACATTATCCACAGGCCCCAGGATCGGCAGCTCATCCGGCGACCCCGGACGTAGCCCGGCCCAGGTGCGCTTGAGGTTCACCTGCGCCAGCTCCGGCACGCAACGAATGGCTCCCTGCACCAGCCCACTGATCTCCGGGAAGGTGTTGCTGACATCGAAGCCTTTCTCTTCAGTGGTACTGCCGATCAGGATCTCGCCATTGTCCTTCTGCGCCATGTAGCAATCGCTGGTGGTGATGCAGCCATCGAGCAGCTTGGGCAGGCGCTCGGTCAGCACGATCTGGCCCTTTACCGGCTTGACCGGAATGCTCAGGCCCGTCGCCCACTCGCTCAGCTCGGCAGCCCAGGCGCCCGCGGCGTTGATCAGTGTGTGGCAGTGGAACTCGCCGGCTTCGGCAGTACGCACGCCCTTGATCCGCGAGCCTTCATGCAGCACCCCGGTGACATTCACGTTGGGGTACAGGTCGACACCGTTCTGCCGCGCCGCCTCCAGGAACGCGTCGCCCAGGCGGAACGGGCTGACCTGGTGATCGCAGAGGAACTCCAACGCGCCATTGGCCTGCTGCGTTACCGCCGGCTCCGAGGCCCGTAGGGCGTCGCGGTCGAGCCAGCGCACCTGGTCGGCCAGGTGGGGGATCTGCTTGACGATGTGCTCGGCGTACAGCTGGTCCTCGTCATCCTGGATGATGTACTTGAGCCCGGTGCGTTCGAACTTGAAGTCCATGCCGTGGCGCTCGATCAGCTCGCGGTGCAGCTGTGGATAAATCGCGTTGGACTGCAGGGCGAAGTCGAAGAAACACGGCGGCAGGATATGCGGGGTGCTGGAGTCGACCACCACCGCCGCGCCATTGGCCTCACGCTTGCTGCGAGAGGACATCATGCGAAAGAAGATCACCCCACAGCCCAGCCCCACCGATTCGCCGATGGCCCACAGACCACCCGCCGATGCGCGCGTGGCGTTGCCCGGGCGCTTGCTGTCGATCAGGGCGATTTTCAGATTGCTGCGTTTGGACAGCTGGTAGGCGCAGGACGCGCCGATCACGCCGCCGCCGGCGATGATGATGTCGTAGTGCTTGGCCATGCTCAGGCCTCCGTGCCGAGGTGTGCGAATGCGGAAAACGGGATCGGGTCCACCGGGAAGCGTGGGCGCAGCCAGCCAACATCCTGGCGCCCGGTGGCGCTGCGCAGGCGATCGCTGCAGTAACCGACGCACATGCGCCCCTGGCAGTCGCCCATGCTCACCCGGGTGCGCATCTTCAGGCTGGCCATGTCCTGCACGCCCTGTTCCAGCGCCAGGTCGATCTGCTCGCGGGTGACGTGTTCGCAACGGCAGATCACCGTGTCGGCCTGGGGCAGTTCGACCTGCGCCGCCCCCCGTGCGGTGAAGCGCTCCACGCCCGCGCGGAAACGCTTGATCGCGGCGAGCTTGCCCAGGTACAGCTCGCGCCGTTCGATGGCCTGTTCGGCATTGAGCTTGCCCATTTGCAGGAGCATCGACAGCGCAGCAATACGCCCGGTCAGCATCGCCGCCTCGCCGCCACGGATACCGGCCATGTCACCTGCCAGATGGGTGTTCGGGCGGCTGCTCTGCTGCCACACGTTGCACACCGCGCGCAGGTAGCCGTCTTCGCTGAAACCGTGTTCCAGGCCCAGTTGCTGGCTGAGTTGGGTGCGTGGGATGAAGCCGTAGCCCACCGCCAGCGTCTGCACCGTCTCGCGCTGGACGCGGGTCATGTCCGGCTTCCAGTCCTGGGTGTAGGGCGCGACGCTGACCTCGCGCAGCTCATCCTCGCCCGTGGCCCCTACCACGCCCCAACCGTAGTGCATGGGGATGCCGTTGAGCTTCATGTAGGCGAGCATGCTCAGGCCATCGAGGAACAGCTGCGGCTTGTTCATCAGCGCCAGGCTTTCCTTGGCGATGCGGTTGAACGCGCAGGCTTCATATACCCCGCTGACCTTGGCCCCGGCGGCATGCAGCTGGCACGCAACCAAGGGCAGCAACGGCCCGGTGCCGGCGATCAAGGTGCTGCCCAGCGGCTTGACCACGCCGCTCTTGATCTGCAGCTGCAGCCCGCCCAGCAGGATCACTCCCGGCAGGGTCCAGCCGGGGAACGGCACATTGCGCTCATGGCAGCCGGCGGCCAGCAGCAGGTGGGAATAGTCGATCTCGTGCAGTTGCTCGTCACCATCGAGCACCATCAGGCGCTGGTCATCGCCGCCCACCACGCGGTGGTTGAGGCGTAGGTCGATATGGCTGGCGCTGGCGGCAAAGTCTTCGTGCAGGGTGTTGAGGGCCTTGGCGTAGCGAGGGCCTAGGTAACCGAGGTCGATGCCGGCACGCAACGGGCCGCGGTAAACCACCCCGCCAGGACGCGAGGCTTCATCGAACAGCAGGCTGTCGACGCCGTGGTCGGCCAGCTCGATGGCCGCTCCCATGCCAGCTGAGCCAGCACCGACGATCACTGGGCGAAGGCTCATGAGCGGGCCTCCCCGTGCATGCGGTTCACTTCGGTCTCGATCTGCATGCCCGGCTTGACCACCGTCTGGCACGCCCGGCGCTTGGGCCGCCCGTCAATCTGCACCAGGCAGCAGTGGCACACACCCATGCCGCAAAAGGCGCCGCTGAGCTGGTCGTGGTCATTGCGCGCCAGCTGGCGCAGGCCAATGGCATTGAGCACGCTGAGGACGGTCTCCCCCGCGCTGGCCACTGCCGGCAGGCCATTGACCAGCAGGGTCATTTCCGCGCCTTCCAATGGCTGGATATCGTGCTTTCGTTGCAACGTCTGCATTTCCTGTCGTCCTTGGTGACTGGTGGGTCGGGGGACGTTAGGGCAAACGCTGAGGGAAAACATTGATCCATGCCAGACGCATGATGTAGGAAAGTTCCGGGGCGACGGACGTGCGACGAACTTCACGTAAGTCGTGGGATTCGAGAACGTCGTTCAGGAATGCCTGCGACCTGGAGCAACCATATCCAGTGTCGCCATCAGCCACTGCATCAATGCCAACGTCATCCGCAAATGGATAGTCCAGTGCTTCCCTGCTGGCCAATGCGAGGGTTTTGCCGAAGGCCAGTCAGGGGGGCTACTTTTTCAACAGAATCGACCCATAGCAGCCAGTCGGCATAATCGTTTTCAACCAATCGCCGGAACAATATGGCTACTCCACCCAACCCCTTCTCGTATCATCTGCGCCTCAGAATCTGGAACGAACTGTGTGAAATCACCAACTGAAAAAGCTCCGGCTGCCCCTGATGGGACGAAGTGGGACGTAGGCGAGGCTGTCAATCAGCTCTCGTGGGACGACTTGCGCATCATCAAGACGCTCAGTGATTGCGGCAATCGTTCGGCTACGGCCAAGAAGCTTGGCATCAATGTATCCACCGTTTCGCGCCGAGTTGCTCAAGTTGAGCGAACGCTCGGCATCGCGCTGTTCGATCACCGCAAATCAGGGTATCTGCTCACCGCCGAGGGTGCTGAATTGCGAGCACTCGCCGAGCGAGTGGAGCTGGATATCGTCAGCGTCACGCGGCGTGTTTCACGTTCAGGCCAAGGCCCCCTCGGGAAACTTCGCATTACCACCAGCGACTCGCTGCTGCTGTACTTCCTCACCCCCATCATCGCGGACTTCAAGGCCCTGAACGAGGGGATCACCATCGAGGTGCTGGTGGGCAATGAAACCCTCAGCCTCGCCCGGGATGAATCGGATATCGCCATTCGAGCGACGAGAAAACCTGCAGAAAGCCTGGTGGGCCGTAAACTGGCGAACATTGCCTGGGCACCCTACTGCAGCGCCAAGCAGATGACTGCCTTGCCCCTTTTCGAAGAGGGCCAGGCCTGGGTGTCATACTCCGCAGCGCTCTGCGGTTTGAAGGCGGCAAGCTATGTCGAAAGCAGAGTCGCTGCTGAGCGCATAGCGTACCGCACCGATTCTGTTGCAGCCGCAAGCGCTGCAATCGCGGCGGGTCTGGGCTTTGGATTCCTTCCCTGCATGTTGGGCGACATCACCCCAGGGTTGGTACGCGCCGGCCCGGTGGTGCCGGAGCTTCAGGATGAGTTGTGGCTGCTGACTCACCAGGACATTCGAAAATCGTGGCGGGTCAAAGCCTTCATGACCTTCTGCGCCGCTGCCGTGGCCAGTCAAAAGCCCTTGGTCGAGGGGCAATTGATACTCCCGGTTCCCTAGATCAAAACCGGGAGTGCCGCTCAGATGTCTCGGGCGCCAATCACGGCCTTGCACACGATCTCGATCAGCTGCGGACGCTGGGCAAGTCTCGACACTCCAATGATATTGCTCGCGCACTGAGGCCGCTCAGTGCCAAAGGCCGCCTTGCGCACTTTGCCGACCACCGCGAACGCAGCGTCCATGTCCAGCACATAAAGCGTTTCCTCGACAACGTCCTGCAGAGTCGCGCCATACAAGGCGAGCAGCTTCGAAATGTTGTCGTAAGAGATCCGCATCTGCTCTCCCATCGAAGAGAAATCACAGGGCTTACCGTCGGCGTTCAGAGGCGCCGGGGCTACCAGATGACCTTCCTCATCATGGTTGAATTGACCTGATACATAGATCTCGTTTCCTACCCGCCGTGCCTGCGGATAGCCGTAAGCCTCCTCCCAGGAAACGCCCCAGTAGGCGGTCTGCTTGTTGAACGGTTGTGAAGCTGCCATTGCATTCTCCTGCACATGACGGACCGGCTTGATCCGAATGGGTGGGCGAATGCTAGCAGCGCGATCGCGTATTCCATGGCGCAAAAATGAGCTATCAGGAGCGCAAAAGTGCGCCACCGACAGTCGCGTTGTTTCGTTATCGTTTGCTCGTCCTCAAGCAATGACGCTGAGGGGGCACTCGTGGCTACGGTAATGCCTGCAACGTGCGGGCCCCGAGACTGGTGCGAATGAACATCATCAAGCTGAAAGGAAACAAAAATGAACAATCCTAAAACTGAAGTCCTGACCCCGCTTAACAGCCAACTGATCTTCATCGATCAGCAGCCACAGATGGCCTTCGGCGTTCAGAGCATTGACCGGCAAACACTGAAAAACAACACCGTTGCCTTGGCCAAGGCCGCGAAGATTTTTAATGTCCCCACCACCTTCACCACGGTCGAGACAGAAAGCTTCTCAGGTCACACCTACCCCGAGCTGCTCGCTGTATTCCCGGACGCTCCGCTGCTGGAGCGCACCTCCATGAATTCCTGGGATGATCAGAAGGTGCGCGACGCACTCAAGAGAAATGGTCGCAACAAGATCATCGTCTCCGGTTTGTGGACCGAGGTATGCAACGCCACCTTCGCCCTGTCGGCAATGAACGATGCCGGCTATGAAATCTATATGGTTGCAGACGCCTCCGGCGGCACCACCAAAGAAGCCCACGATTACGCCATGCAGCGCATGATCCAAGCCGGCGTGGTACCGGTGACCTGGCAGCAGGTGCTGCTGGAATGGCAACGGGACTGGAAGAACCGCGACACCTACGACGCCGTAATGGAACTGGTAAAGGAACATTCCGGTGCATATGGCATGGGCGTCGACTACGCCTACACCATGGTGCACAAGGCGCCTGAGCGCGTTCAGCATGGCCCCACCTTGGCGCCTGTCGCTGCATCTGTCTGAGCCATCGCCAGCCCCTGCCCCAGGGGCTGTTCACAGACTTGTGAAGGGTGCGCAGTCGACTGAACCGAGTCAACGAGCCTGGCCTGGAACCTCTGTGGATTTCCAATGCCCAGCGCTGCTCGAGTCAGGCGCTCGCATCCTGTTGCCGAAGACATTCAAAAGTAAGGAAAGCCATGAAAGTTCTCTACACCGCAGTCGCAACCGCAACCGGTGGTCGTGATGGCCGAGCCATCTCCAGCGACAAGAACCTCGACGTGAAACTGACCACTCCGAAGGAATTGGGCGGTGCCGGTGGTGATGCCACCAACCCTGAGCAACTGTTCGCCGCTGGTTACTCGGCCTGCTTCATCGGTGCACTGAAGTTCGTCGCCAGCCAGAGCAAACGCAGCATTCCAACCGACGCCTCAATCACTGCGCGGGTCGGCATTGGCCAGATCCCAGGCGGCTTTGGCCTGGATATCGATCTGAACATCAACCTGCCAGGTCTGGAACAAGCCGATGCACAAGCGTTGGTGGAGGCGGCCCACCAAGTGTGCCCGTACTCCAACGCAACCCGTGGCAACGTCGATGTCCGTCTGCACGTCACCGTCTAACTTCCTGCCTCACCAGAAACAGGAGATATGAAATGAACGTTTTGACCAAAGCACTCGTTGGCTCGCTCCTTACCTTGTCGATCGGTAACGCATTCGCTGACTCTGGCGTCGAACACAACACCCAGGCATTCCTCGACGTACTGAACTCAGGCAGTGGTAAACCCATCGAGCAGCTTTCGCCGAAAGACGCCCGCGCGGTACTGACCGGCGCTCAGGCCGGAGTAAAACTGACACTGCCCGAGGCGGATGTCAGCGAGAAGACCATCACTGTCGACGGCCAGGACATCAGCTTGACCATCGTGCGTCCGGCGGGTGTGAAGGGGACCTTGCCTGTGTTCATGTACTTCCACGGCGGTGGCTGGGTGCTCGGCGACTTCCCGACCCATGAGCGCCTGGTCCGCGATCTGGTCGCCGGTTCCGGGGCGGTGGCGGTGTTCGTCAATTACACCCCGTCCCCTGAAGCGCACTACCCGACAGCAATCAACCAAGCCTACGGGGCAACCAAATGGGTGGCCGAGCACGGCAAGGAAATCAATGTCGACGGTAAGCGTCTGGCTGTAGCAGGCAACAGCGTCGGCGGCAACATGGCAGCCGTGGTCAGCCTGATGGCCAAGGATAAAGGTACCCCGGCCATCAAGTACCAGGTGCTGCTGTGGCCAGTGACCGACGCCAACTTCGAGACAGCGTCGTACAACCAGTACGCCGAGAGGCACTTCCTCACCAAGAACATGATGAAGTGGTTCTGGGACAACTACACCACCGACCCCAAGCAACGTGCCGAGATCTACGCCTCGCCGTTGCGCGCTACCACTGAGCAGTTGAAAGGCCTGCCGCCAGCGCTGGTCCAGACCGCGAGTGCCGATGTGCTGCGTGACGAAGGGGAAGCCTACGCGCGCAAACTGGACCAAGCCGGCGTGCCGGTTACTGCGCTGCGCTACAACGGCATGATCCATGACTACGGCTTGCTGAACGTGGTCAGCCAGGTTCCAGCGGTACGCTCTGCAATGCTGCAGGCTTGCGAAGAGCTGAAGGTTCATTTGAAGTGACCCCCACTCAAGACCGGAGATGTATGCCATGGAAGAAGAGTTCGGCGTGTTCGTGGTCACCGATGTCTCCGGCACTTTCAACGCCATGACCTGTGACGCCGCCCATGACCGCATGAGCCAGGCCGGCGCACAACTGATGACCAGCTACAACGCCTTCAACGCCAACAAGTAAGCCGACCGCCCCGGGCACCGCCAGTCGGTACCCGCTATGGGCAGCATCTCCACCTCAATCTCCGCCCGTTCACTGTTGCACGGTGGATGCGGGCAAGCTCTACGGTTACGCCTGTCGCCGCCGCACTCACACTGAGTTGAATATGTCCCAGGATCAAAACGACAAGACTCGTCGCCAGTTCCTCGCCACCAGCACCGTACTCTGTGCCGCCGGCGCGATCTGGTCTGCATTGCCCTTCACCGGCGCAGCCGGTTCCGCCCAAGCATCCATTCAAGGAGGTTCCATGACCGCCGATCTCATCCTGTTCAACGGCAAACTGCACACCGTCGACCGTGAAAACCCCACTGCCACCGCCGTCGCCATCAAGGACGGCAAGTTCATCGCGGTGGGCAACGATGCCCAGGCCATGGCCCACAAAGGCGCCGCCACGCAGATCATCGACCTCAAACAGCGCACGGTGATCCCAGGGCTCAATGACTCGCACCTGCACCTGATCCGCGGCGGCCTCAACTACAACCTGGAACTGCGCTGGGAAGGCGTGCCATCGGTGGCCGACGCCCTGCGCATGCTCAAGGACCAGGCGGCCCGCACGCCGACCCCGCAGTGGGTACGGGTGGTCGGCGGCTGGAACGAATTCCAGTTCGCCGAAAAGCGCATGCCCACCCTGGAAGAAATCAACCAGGCCGCCCCCGACACCCCGGTGTTCCTGCTGCACCTGTACGACCGTGCCCTGCTCAACCGCGCCGCGCTCAAGGCGGTGGGCTACAGCAAGGACACCCCCAACCCGCCGGGTGGCGAGATCCAGCGCGACAAGTTCGGTAACCCGACCGGCATGCTCATCGCCCGTCCCAACGCGATGATCCTCTACGCCACCCTGGCCAAGGGGCCGAAGCTGCCGCTGGAGTACCAGGTCAACTCGACCCGCCAGTTCATGCGTGAACTCAACCGCCTGGGCCTGACCAGCGCCATCGATGCCGGCGGCGGCTACCAGAACTTCCCCGACGACTACTCGGTGATCCAGGAGCTGGCCGACAACAACCAGCTGACCGTGCGCATCGCCTACAACCTGTTCACCCAGAAGCCCAAGGAAGAGCTGGACGACTTCAAGAAGTGGACCGCCAGCGTCAAGCTGCACAGCGGCACCGACTTCCTGCGCCACAACGGTGCCGGCGAGATGCTGGTGTTCTCCGCCGCCGACTTCGAGGACTTCCTCGAACCGCGCCCGGACCTGCCGCAGACCATGGAGCAGGAACTGGAGCCTGTGGTGCGCCACCTGGTGGAACAACGCTGGCCGTTCCGCCTGCACGCCACCTACAACGAATCGATCACGCGCATGCTCGACGTGTTCGAGAAGGTCAACCGCGACATCCCGTTCAATGGCCTGCCGTGGTTCTTCGATCACGCCGAGACCATCACCCCAGAGAACATCGAACGTGTGCGGGCGCTGGGCGGCGGCATCGCCATCCAGGATCGCATGGCCTTCCAGGGCGAATACTTCGTCGACCGCTATGGCGCCAAGGCGGCCGAGCAGACCCCACCGATCCAGCGCATGCTCGACATGGGCGTGCCAGTGGGTGCCGGTACCGACGCCACCCGCGTGTCCAGCTACAACCCGTGGACTTCGCTGTACTGGCTGGTCAGCGCCAAGACCGTGGGCGGCATGGCGCTGTACCCCGAAGGCCTGAGCCGCGACACCGCGCTGCAGCTGTTCACCCAGGGCAGCGCCTGGTTCTCCAGCGAGCAGGGCAAGAAGGGCCAGATCAAGGTGGGCCAGTTGGCAGACCTGGCGGCGTTGTCGCTGGACTTCTTCAGCGTCGATGAAGAGGCCATCAAGGGCATCGAGTCGGTGCTGACGGTGGTCGATGGCAAGGTGGTGTACGGCGCTGCCGAGTTCGACAAGCTGGGCCCGCCACAGGTACCGGTGCTGCCCGAGTGGTCACCTGTGGCCAAGGTGCCGGGGCACTGGCGTGTGGGTACGCCATCGCTGGCGGCCGTCGTGCACCAGTGTTCAGGGCCATGCGGGGTGCATGCGCACAGCCATGAACAGGCGCGCCACTCCAAGGTGCCGATCAGCGACTTCCAGGGGTTCTGGGGTGCCCTGGGCTGTTCGTGCTTTGCGTTCTGAGGTGGCTCGATAGGCTTGCACACCCACTGTAGGAGCGGCCTTGTGCCGCGAAAGGGCCGCAGCGCGGCCCCAGCTATCTTGAGACATATCCAAGATCCTGGGGGCGCTTCGCACCCCTTTCGCGGCACAAGGCCGCTCCTACAACGAGACCGTTTTTCCCACAGAGAGGGCGCCATTGGCATGAGCGCAGAGCTGTCTGTTACTCCACCGTCACCGACTTGGCCAGGTTGCGCGGCTGGTCGACGTCGGTGCCCTTGAGCACGGCAACGTAGTACGACAGCAGTTGCAGCGGGATGGTGTAGAGGATCGGTGCCAGGGCGTCAGCGATATGCGGCACCTTGATCACGTGGGTGCCCTCGCCGTTGCTCATGCCGGCGTTCTCGTCCGCGAACACCACCAGCTCGCCGCCACGGGCGCGCACTTCCTGCAGGTTGGACTTGAGCTTTTCCAGCAGCTCGTTGTTCGGCGCCACGGTGACCACCGGCATGTCGTTGTCGACCAGCGCCAAGGGGCCGTGCTTGAGCTCACCGGCCGGGTAGGCTTCGGCGTGGATATAGGAAATTTCCTTGAGCTTGAGCGCACCTTCCATGGCCACCGGGTACTGCGCGCCACGGCCAAGGAACAGGGTGTGGTGCTTGTCGGCGAACAGCTCGGCGATCTTCTCCACCACGCCGTCCATCGCCAGGGCTTCGCTCAGGCGGGCCGGCAGGCGGCGCAGTTCTTCAACCAGTTCGGCTTCGACGCCGGCCTGCAGCGTGCCGCGCACCTGGCCCAGGGCCAGGGTCAGCAACATCAGCGACACCAACTGGGTGGTGAAGGCCTTGGTGGAGGCGACGCCGATTTCCGGGCCGGCCAGGGTCAGCAGGGTCAGGTCGGATTCGCGCACCAGCGAGCTGATGCCCTTGTTGCAGATCGCCAGGCTGCCGAGGAAGCCCAGTTCCTTGGCATTGCGCAAGGCGGCCAGGGTATCGGCGGTTTCGCCGGACTGCGAGATGGAGACGAACAGGGTGTCCTGCTGCACCACCACCTTGCGGTAGCGGAACTCGCTGGCCACTTCCACCTGGCAGGGAATGCCGGCCAGCTCTTCGAGCCAGTAACGGGCGACCATGCCGGCGTGGTAGCTGGTACCACAGGCGACGATCTGCACGTTGCGCACCTTGGCGAACAACTCGGCGGCCTGCGGGCCGAACGCCTGGACCATCACGTGGTCCTTGGCCAGACGGCCTTCGAGGGTGCGCTGCACCACGGTCGGTTGCTCGTGGATCTCCTTGAGCATGAAGTGGCGATAGTTGCCCTTCTCTGCGGCTTCGGCGCCTTCGTGGTACTGCACCGTCTCGCGCTGAACCGGCTGGCCGGCCTGGTCCCAGATCTGTACCTGGTCACGGCGGATCTCGGCGATGTCACCCTCTTCCAGGTACATGAAGCGGTCGGTGACCTGGCGCAGGGCCAACTGGTCGGACGCCAGGAAGTTTTCGCCATGACCCAGGCCGATCACCAGCGGGCTGCCGCTGCGGGCAGCGACCAGGCGGTCCGGCTGGCTGGCGCTGATCACGGCCAGGCCATAGGCGCCATGCAGGCGCTTGACCGCGGCCTTGAGAGCGTCGGTCAGGTCTGGAATGGTCTTGAGCAGGTGGTGGATCAGGTGAACGATCACCTCGGTGTCGGTTTGCGAGGTGAACACGTAACCCAGCTGCTTGAGCTCTTCGCGCAGGGCTTCGTGGTTTTCGATGATGCCGTTGTGCACCACGGCCACGTCATGGCCAGAGAAGTGCGGGTGGGCGTTGGCCTCGGTCGGTGCACCGTGGGTGGCCCAACGGGTGTGGGCGATACCCAGCTGCCCGGCCAGCGGTTCGGCGCTGACGGCGGCTTGCAGCTCGCTGACCTTGCCGATACGGCGGCGACGCTCGAGGCCGCCCTGCTGGCTGTAGACGGCCAGGCCGGCACTGTCATAGCCACGGTACTCAAGGCGCTTGAGGCCCTCGATGAGGATTGCTGTGATATTGCGCTCGGCAACGGCACCAACGATTCCACACATAAGTTGTTGCTCCTAGCTGATAGCGGCGCAGATCAGATTGATGCCGCGGGCTTGAATGCGGTCGCGTGCCTCGGCGGGCAGGCGATCATCGGTAATAAGGGTGTTGACGCTGCTCCAGGGCAGCTCCAGGTTGGGGATCTTGCGGCCAACCTTGTCCGACTCGACCATCACGATCACCTCGCGGGCCACCTCGGCCATGACCCGGCTCAGGCCCAGCAATTCGTTGAAGGTGGTGGTGCCACGTTCCAGGTCAATGCCGTCGGCACCGATGAACAGCTGGTCGAAATCGTATGAGCGTAGAACCTGCTCGGCCACCTGGCCCTGGAACGACTCCGAATGCGGGTCCCAGGTGCCGCCAGTCATCAGCAGCACCGGCTCGTGTTCCTGCTCGCTGATGGCGCGGGCCACGTTGAGCGAGTTGGTCATCACCACCAGGCCAGGCTGGCGCCCGAGCTGGGGGATCATTGCCGCGGTGGTGCTGCCGCTGTCGATGATGATGCGCGCGTGCTCACGGATGCGTTCGACTGCGGCCCGGGCGATGGCCTGCTTGTACTGCGACACCGGCTGTACCGTCTCCGCCAGCAGCTCCTGGGGCATGGTCACGGCACCACCGTAACGGCGCAACAGCAGGCCGTTGGCTTCCAGGGCAGCGAGGTCCTTGCGGATGGTCACTTCCGAGGTTTCGAAACGTTTGGCCAGGGCATCGACGCTCACCTCGCCCTGCTCGGAGAGCAAAGCCAGGATGTTGTGGCGACGCTGGGGGGTGTTTCGTTTCGACATGTCGGTTTAAGTTTCGATTCGAAAGATAAGTGGTGCAATCAAAACCTAAGATGGACGATTCGTCAAGTTTATCTCTGCTTTTGCACGGTCTCTGTAGGAGCGGCCTTGTGCCGCGATGGGACGCGTAGCGGCCCCAGGGATTTCGAGGCAAGTCAGAAATTGCCGGGGCTGCTGTGCAGCCCATCGCGACACAAGGCCGCTCCTACAGGGGCCCGCAATACGGCACCCAATAAAAAGCCGGCTTATTCACATAGGCCGGCTTTCGATCGAAACCGCTGTGGATAACTCAGCTCTTCTTGATCTTCTCCGGCCGTTTCCAGCCTTCGATGTTGCGCTGGCGCGCACGTGCCACACCCAACTGCCCGGCCTCAACCGTCTGGGTGATGGTCGAGCCCGCCGCAGTAGTGGCCCCAGCCTGGATTTCCACAGGCGCGACCAGTGAGTTGTTGGAGCCGATGAACACGTCCTCGCCCATCACAGTGCGGAACTTGTTGGCACCGTCGTAGTTGCAGGTGATGGTGCCCGCACCGATGTTGGTACGCGCGCCGATCTCGGCATCGCCCAGGTAAGTCAGATGGCCAGCCTTGGCACCTTCGCCGAGGTGGGCGTTCTTCAGCTCGACGAAGTTACCCACATGGGCCTTGGCCTCCAGCACGCTGCCCGGGCGCAGGCGAGCGAACGGGCCGGCATCGCTGCCTTCGCCCATTACGGCACCGTCAAGATGGCTGTTGGCCTTGATCACCACGCCCTTGCGCAGGGTACTGTCCTTGATCACGCAGTTGGGGCCGATCTGCACGTTGTCCTCAATGACCACCTTGCCCTCGAGGATGACGTTGATATCGATCAGCACATCACGCCCGACGCTGACCTCACCACGCACATCGAAACGCGCCGGGTCGCGCAGGGTGACGCCCTGGGCCATCAGACGGTGGCCAGCGCGCAGTTGATAGTGACGCTCAAGCTCCGCCAGCTGGCGGCGGTCGTTGGCACCCTGCACTTCCATCGGGTCGTGGGGCTGCTCGGTGGCGACCACCAGGCCATCGGCCACAGCCATGGCGATGACGTCGGTAAGGTAGTACTCGCCCTGGGCGTTGTTGTTGGACAGACGGCCCATCCAGTCGGCCAGGCGAGCCGCTGGCATGGCGAGGATACCGGTGTTGCCCTCTTTGATCGCCTTCTGCGCTTCGCTGGCATCCTTATGCTCGACGATTGCGGTGACCGCGCCTTGCTCGTTACGCACAATGCGGCCATAGCCGGTCGGGTCGGCGAGGTTGACCGTCAGCAGGCCCAGCTGGCTGGCGCTGACCTTGGCCAGCAGGCGCTGCAGGGTTTCCACCTCGATCAGCGGCACATCGCCATACAGCACCAGTACGGTATCGGCGGTGACTGCCGGCAGGGCCTGGGCGACAGCGTGGCCAGTGCCCAGCTGCTGGTCCTGCATGACGAAGTTCAGGTCGTCCGCGGCCAAACGTTCACGCACAAGCTCGGCACCGTGGCCAATGACCACGTGGATGCCCGTAGGCTGCAGTTGGCGAGCGCTGTGGATAACATGGCCAAGCATGGAGTTGCCGGCTACCGGGTGCAGCACCTTCGGCAGTGCCGAGCGCATGCGGGTGCCTTGGCCTGCGGCGAGAATGACGATATCGAGGGACATTGACTGGCTACCAATCCTGGGCGGTCAGGGAAATGACCGGGACTAAATTCTTGAAAAAGAAAAAGGGTAGCCGAGGCTACCCTTTAACTCAATCGCAGCGGAAGTGATCGGCAAAAGCCAGATTACTTGCCTTTGCGCAATTGCTGGACAGTACGCAGCTGAGCTGCGGCCTCGGCCAGACGTGCGGCAGCAGCGCCGTAGTCGAAGTCCGAGCCTTTAGTGTTCAGCGCGTTCTCAGCAGCCTTGAGGGCTTCCTGAGCCTGAGCTTCGTCCAGGTCGGCAGCGCGCTGCACGGTGTCGGCAAGAACCTTGACCATGTTCGGCTGCACTTCGAGGAAGCCACCGGAGATGTAGAACACCTCTTGAGTGCCACCCTGCTTGGTCAGCGTGATCGGACCAGGCTTGAGATTGGTGATCAGCGGCGCGTGGCCCGGAGCGATACCAAGATCACCCAGGTTACCGTGCGCAACTACCATCTCGACCAGGCCGGAGAAGATCTCTCCTTCCGCGCTGACGATGTCGCAATGGACTGTCATAGCCATCTGCTTGCCTCAACCTGATAGCGCCCCTTGCGGGGCGCATGAATTACAGTTTCTTGGCTTTCTCGATCGCTTCGTCGATGCTGCCGACCATGTAGAACGCTTGTTCTGGCAGGTGGTCGTAGTCACCTTTGAGGATGCCGCTGAAGCCAGCGATGGTGTCCTTGAGCGAAACGTACTTGCCTGGCGAGCCGGTGAAGACTTCGGCCACGAAGAACGGCTGCGACAGGAAGCGCTGGATCTTACGAGCGCGGGCTACCAGTTGCTTGTCGGCTTCGGACAGTTCGTCCATACCCAGGATGGCGATGATGTCTTTCAGCTCTTTGTAGCGCTGCAGAACATACTGAACGCCACGAGCGGTGTCGTAGTGCTCGTTGCCGATCACGTTCGGGTCCAGCTGACGCGAAGTCGAGTCCAGTGGGTCGACCGCTGGGTAGATACCCAGGGAGGCGATGTCACGGGACAGAACGACGGTGGCGTCCAAGTGGGCGAAGGTGGTCGCTGGCGACGGGTCGGTCAAGTCGTCCGCAGGTACGTATACGGCCTGAACGGAGGTGATCGAACCTTCCTTGGTGGAGGTGATGCGCTCTTGCAGAACGCCCATCTCTTCAGCCAGGGTCGGCTGGTAACCTACTGCCGAAGGCATACGGCCCAGCAGTGCGGATACTTCGGTACCGGCCAGGGTGTAACGATAGATGTTGTCGACGAACAGCAGAACGTCGTTACCTTCGTCACGGAACTTCTCAGCCATGGTCAGGCCGGTCAGCGCTACGCGCAGACGGTTTCCTGGTGGCTCGTTCATCTGACCGTAGACCAAGGCTACTTTGTCGAGAACGTTGGAGTCCTTCATCTCGTGGTAGAAGTCGTTACCCTCACGAGTACGCTCACCCACACCAGCGAACACGGAGTAACCGCTGTGTTCCATGGCGATGTTACGGATCAGTTCCATCATGTTTACGGTCTTGCCGACACCGGCACCACCGAACAGACCAACCTTACCACCCTTGGCGAACGGGCAAACCAGGTCGATGACCTTGATGCCGGTTTCCAGCAGGTCGTTGCCGCCTGCCTGGTCAGCGAACGAAGGTGCTGGCTGGTGGATACCGCGACGCTCTTCTTCGCCGATCGGGCCGGCTTCGTCGATTGGGTTGCCCAGAACGTCCATGATACGGCCCAGAGTGGCCTTACCAACTGGAACGGAAATGGCAGCGCCGGTATCGACGACATCCAGACCGCGCTTCAGGCCTTCGGTCGAGCCCATCGCAATGGTACGAACCACGCCGTCGCCCAGCTGCTGCTGAACTTCCAGGGTGGTTTCCGCGCCTTGTACTTTCAGCGCGTTGTAAACACTCGGCACGACGTCACGTGGGAATTCCACGTCGATGACGGCGCCGATGATTTGAACGATACGTCCGCTACTCATAGCTGGATCCTCTGAATTTTTGAACCGTTAAACCGCGGCAGCGCCGCCGACGATTTCCGAGATCTCCTGGGTGATCGCAGCCTGACGCGCCTTGTTGTAGATCAACTGCAGCTCTTTGATCAAATCACCGGCGTTGTCTGTGGCGTTCTTCATGGCGATCATCCGGGCCGCTTGTTCAGCAGCGTTGTTCTCGACCACCGCCTGGTATACCTGCGACTCCACGTAACGCACCATCAAGCCGTCCAGCAGCTCTTTTGCGTCGGGTTCGTACAGGTAATCCCAGTGATGCTTGAGATCCTGATCCGGGGTTGCCACCAACGGTACCAATTGCTCGACCGTCGGTTTTTGGGTCATGGTGTTGATGAACTTGTTCGAAACCACCGAAAGGCGATCGATACGACCGTCCAGGTAGGCGTCCAGCATCACTTTGACGGAGCCGATCAGATCGTTGATCGATGGCTCTTCGCCCAGGTGGCTGATCGCTGCTACGACGTTGCCGCCAAAGATGCGGAAGAAAGTCGCACCCTTGCTGCCGATCACGCACAGGTCGATTTCCACGCCCTGTTCGCGGTTTGCGCTCATGTCCTTGACCAGGGCCTTGAACAGGTTGGTGTTCAAGCCACCGCACAGACCACGGTCACTGCTCACCACGATATAACCGGCGCGCTTTACAGGGCGCTCGATCATGAACGGGTGGCGGTATTCCGGGTTGGCGTTGGCCAGATGACCGATCACCTGGCGGATACGCTCCGCGTAAGGACGGCTAGCAGCCATGCGCATTTGTGCCTTGCGCATCTTGCTTACCGCCACTTTCTCCATGGCGCTGGTAATTTTTTGCGTGCTTTTGATGCTCGCAATCTTACTGCGAATCTCTTTTGCGCCTGCCATGTATCACCTATCAGGTTAGCAAGCGGGGGCCGGAGCCCCCGCTGCGGCTTACCAGGTCTGGGTGGCCTTGAACTTCTCGATACCGGCTTTCATGCCAGCGTCGATTTCGTCGTTGAAGTCACCCTTCACGTTGATCTTGGCCATCAGTTCGGCGTGATCACGGTTGAAGAAGGCGATCAGCGCTTGCTCGAAGCTGCCGACCTTGGAGACTTCTACGTCAGTCAGGAAACCACGCTCAGCGGCGTACAGCGACAGGGCCATGTCGGCGATCGACATTGGCGCGTACTGCTTCTGCTTCATCAGCTCGGTTACGCGCTGACCATGCTCCAGCTGCTTGCGGGTCGCTTCGTCCAGATCGGAAGCGAACTGGGCGAATGCAGCCAGTTCACGGTACTGAGCCAGAGCGGTACGGATACCACCGGACAGCTTCTTGATGATCTTGGTCTGAGCGGCACCACCTACGCGGGATACCGAAACACCGGCGTTCACTGCAGGGCGAATGCCCGAGTTGAACATGGCCGATTCCAGGAAGATCTGACCGTCGGTGATCGAGATCACGTTGGTCGGAACGAACGCGGAAACGTCGCCAGCCTGGGTTTCGATGATCGGCAGAGCGGTCAGGGAACCGGTTTTGCCGGTGACTGCACCGTTGGTGAACTTCTCTACGTACTCTTCCGAAACGCGCGATGCACGCTCCAGCAGACGGGAGTGGAGATAGAACACGTCGCCTGGGTACGCTTCACGTCCTGGTGGACGGCGCAGCAGCAGGGAGATCTGACGGTAGGCAACGGCCTGCTTGGACAGGTCATCGTAAACGATCAGGGCATCTTCACCGCGGTCACGGAAGAACTCGCCCATGGTGCAGCCGGCGTATGGCGCCAGGAACTGCAGTGCGGCGGATTCCGAAGCACTGGCAACGACCACGATGGTGTTGGCCAGGGCGCCGGCTTCTTCCAGCTTGCGAACGATGTTGGCAACGGTGGAACGCTTTTGGCCGACTGCAACATAAACGCAGAAAATACCGGAGTCTTTCTGGTTGATGATGGCGTCGATGGCCATGGCGGTCTTGCCGATCTGGCGGTCACCGATGATCAGCTCGCGCTGGCCACGGCCGACAGGGATCATGGCGTCGACGGACTTGTAGCCAGTCTGTACAGGCTGGTCTACCGACTTACGCCAGATCACGCCTGGTGCCACTTTCTCGACTGCGTCGGTCTGGGTGTTGCCCAGAGGACCTTTACCGTCGATCGGGTTGCCCAGTGCGTCAACGACGCGACCCAGCAGTTCCTTACCAACCGGAACTTCCAGGATGCGGCCGGTGCACTTGGCGCTCATGCCTTCGGCGAGGGTGTCATAGGCACCCAGGATCACTGCACCTACGGAGTCTTGCTCCAGGTTCAGGGCCATACCGAAGACGCTGCCCGGGAACTCGATCATTTCGCCGTACATTACGTCGGCCAGACCGTGGATCCGCACGATACCGTCGGAAACCGAAACGACGGTACCTTCGTTACGGGCTTGGGAGCCGACATCGAGTTTCTCGATGCGACCCTTGATGATTTCACTAATTTCGGAAGGATTGAGTTGCTGCATTGCTCTGCTGCCCCTTCAAACTCAAGATTTCAATGCTTCGGCCAGTTTCGCGATTTTGCCGCGAACCGAGCCATCGATTACCAGGTCGCCGGCGCGGATAACGACGCCGCCGATCAGGCTGGCATCCTCCGTCGCGTGCAGGCGCACTTCCCGGCTGAGCCGTGCACTGAGAACCTTGGCGAGTTTGTCTTGCTGTTCTTGGTTCAACGCAAAAGCACTGGTGACTTCCACGTCCACGGATTTCTCTTGCTCGGCCTTGTACAGGTCGAACAGAGCGGCAATCTCCGGCAGAAGCAGGAGACGGTCGTTTTCCGCGGCAACATGAATGAAATTCTGTGCCTGAGTGTCGAACTTGTCACCGCATACTTCGATGAATGCGGCGGCCTTGTTTGCGCTAGTCAGTTGCGGGGCCTTGAGCAGGCGCTGCATGGTGTCGTCTTGCGACACCGCAGCAGCCAGGCCGAGCATGGCTGACCAATTGGCCAGTTGCTGATGGGCCTGGGCGTGCTCGAAGGCAGCCTTAGCGTAAGGTCGGGCCAACGTGGTCAGTTCTGCCATGATCGCCCTCGCTTAAATTTCAGCGGCCAGTTTGTTAACCAGCTCCGCATGCGCGTTTTGATCGATTGTGGCGCCAAGGATCTTTTCAGCACCGCCAACAGCCAGGGCACCCACTTGGGCACGCAGGGCGTCTTTGACGCTGTTCAGTTCCTGTTCGATCTCGGCTAGAGCCTGGGCCTTCACACGGTCAGCTTCGACGCGAGCCTGTTCACGGGCCTCGTCTACAAGCTGAGCAGCGCGCTTCTTGCTTTGCTCAATGATTTCGGCTGCCTGTGCCTTCGCTTCACGCAGTTGCTGACCCGCTTTCTCTTGGGCCAGCTCCAGGTCGCGAGCTGCGCGGTTGGCAGCGTCCAAGCCGTCGGCGATCTTCTTTTGACGCTCTTGCAGGGCAGTGATGACCGGAGGCCATACGTACTTCATGCAGAAAGCTACGAAAATGAAGAAAGCAACGGTTTGGCCAATCAGGGTTGCATTAATGTTCACGCCAACACCTCGCTCGGTCTTTGTCCATCACAGCAATCAACTCGTAAAAACGAGTGATTAGCCGGCGATCTGACCAACGAAGGGATTCGCGAAGGTGAAGAACAGAGCGATACCAACACCGATCATGGTTACGGCGTCGAGCAGACCGGCAACGATGAACATTTTAACCTGCAGCATTGGAACCATTTCTGGCTGGCGAGCAGCGCCTTCCAGGAATTTGCCGCCCAGCAGGCCGAAACCAATGGCGGTACCCAGAGCACCCAGGCCGATCAGCAGAGCAACAGCGATAGCGGTCAGACCAACTACAGTTTCCATCTTTCCTCCCGACTTTTACGTCGTATTGGTTAGGTTTTTAGTTTGAAGCGGTAAAACAAATCGTTTGGTACAGCATGCCCTTGCGGACTTTTTAAGCCCTCCCCCCAAACAGGCGGGGAAGGCTATCAGACACGCCAGGCGGTCTTAATGGTTATCTTCGTGCGCCATCGACAGGTAGACGATGGTCAGCATCATGAAGATGAAGGCTTGCAGGGTGATGATCAGGATGTGGAACACCGCCCACGCCCATTGCAGCACCACACCCAGGCCGGACAGCCACAGCAGGCCGGAACCGAACATCACCGCGATCAGGATGAACACCAGTTCGCCGGCATACATGTTGCCGAACAGACGCAGTGCCAGCGAGATCGGCTTGGCGATCAGGGTGACGAATTCGAGCAGGAAGTTCACCGGGATCAGCAGGATCTTGACGAAGATGTTCTTGCTGCCGAACGGGTGCAGGGTCAGCTCGCCGATGAAGCCGCCGAGGCCCTTGACCTTGATGCTGTAGAAGATGATCAGGGCGAACACGCTGAAGGCCATGGCCAGGGTCGCATTCGGGTCAGTGGTCGGCACGGCGCGGAAGAAGATGTGCTCGTTGCCCGACAGCTTCTGTGCGGCAAATGGCAACCAGTCGACCGGTACCAGGTCGATGGCGTTCATCAGGAACACCCAGACGAAGATGGTCAGCGCCAGCGGGGCGATCACCGCGCTGCGGCCGTGGAAGGAGTCCTTCACGCTGCCGTGGACGAAGTCCACCAGCACTTCGACGAAGTTCTGCAGGGCGCCAGGCTGGCCGGAAGTCGCCTTCTTGGCGGCCATGCGGAAGATGATCAGGAAGATCAGACCCATCGCAACGGACCAGCCCAGGGTGTCCAGGTGGAACGCCCAGAAGCCCATTGCCTTGGCTTCTGCAGCCGAATGGGCCAAGCCCCAGCTGCCGTCTGGTAGTTGACCGTAGGTCAGGTTCTGCAAGTGGTGCTGGATATAACCCGAAGCGGTTTCTTCTGCCATGGTTGCCTCAAACGCCCTAAGGTCTCGAAAGTCTTTTATTCATCAGCAGGGGCGCGAACCAGCTGACCATAAGGGTCAGCACGAAGACGCCGAATACTGCCAACGGCGCCAATGGCTTCACTCCTGCGAAGGTCAGTGCGAACAGCACTGCCGTCAAAATCATCTTGCCTGCCTCGCCAGCGTAAAACGACTTGACGATGGCCTGCGCCGCTCGGGCTCCGCTGAAGCGAAAAGCCTTCCAGGCGAAATACATATTGGGCAGCCAGGCAATCAGTCCCCCGCAGAGGCCTGAATATCCACTAACTCCCCCTTTCCACTGCCACAACACCAATGTTGCCAGCAGCAGTACAACAAATTGAGCCAGCAGTACCGGAAAAACCGCCCAGCGATGGAAAGGCAGGCGGTTTGGCGTGCGGATTTCCATCACAACTGCTCCTCGGAAGTCGACTACCTGGTCAGCAATGACTTGGCATAATTTGTGCCGACAAAATGCGCGCAGAGTATAGGGGCGGATTAACCCCTATTCAACTATTGGGTAGTGATTTCCGACTGCACGCTACAACGGGAATTGTTTCAGCGGATGTGAGCAAGCACACCTTGCAACTCGTCAAGCGAGTTGTAACGGATGACCAACTGGCCCTTGCCCTTGTTGCCATGGCGGATTTGCACCGCCGAGCCCAGGCGCTCTGCCAGACGCTGTTCGAGGCGGGCGATATCCGGATCAGGTTTGCTCGGTTCGACCGGATCAGGTTTGCCGTTGAGCCACTGGCGCACCAGTGCCTCAGTTTGGCGCACGGTAAGGCCACGTGCGACAACATGACGCGCCCCTTCTTCCTGTCGAGCTTCGTCCAGGCCGAGCAAGGCACGGGCATGGCCCATCTCCAGGTCGCCGTGGGCGAGCATGGTCTTGATCGCCTCGGGCAGCGAGATCAGGCGCAGCAAGTTGGCCACGGTCACCCGCGACTTGCCGACGGCATCGGCCACCTGCTGCTGGGTGAGTTCGAACTCGTGCTGCAGGCGCTGCAGGGCAATCGCCTCCTCCAGCGGGTTGAGGTCTTCACGCTGGATGTTCTCGATCAGCGCCATGGCGATGGCGGCTTCGTCGGGCACCTCGCGGACCATGGCCGGGATGCTGTCCAGGCCGGCCTGCTGGGTGGCGCGCCAGCGGCGCTCACCGGCGATGATCTCGTAACGGTTGTCGCCGATCGGGCGGACCACGATCGGTTGCATGACGCCGTGGTTGCGGATCGAGTGCGCAAGTTCTTCCAGCGCCTCGGGGTCCATGTCACGGCGAGGCTGGTACTTGCCGCGCTGGATCAGCTCGACCGGCAGATGTTGCAGTTCTTTCTGGTCGATCTTGACAGCCTGCTCTTCGAGCGCGCTGACGGAAGGACCACTGAGCAGTGCATCCAACCCACGTCCGAGACCTCGTTTCTTGATGGCCATGCGGATTCCTTAAGTTGTTTGTGCAGTGCGTGATGGACGGCGCTGACGGCGAACCAGTTCCCCGGCAAGCGCAAGATAGGCGAGCGCGCCACGGGATTGCTTGTCGTAAGCCAGCGCCGGCATGCCGAAGCTCGGCGCCTCGGCCAGGCGGATGTTGCGGGGGATCACCGTGTCGTACAGCTGGTCGCCGAAGTGTTCCTTGAGCTGCGCCGAAACATCGTTGTTCAGGCTCAGGCGCGGGTCGTACATGGTCCGCAACAGGCCTTCGATCTTCAGCGCCGGGTTCAACCGTGCGGCGATGCGCTTGATGTTATCCACAAGGTCGCTGAGACCTTCCAGTGCGTAGTACTCGCACTGCATGGGGATGATCACGCCATCGGAGGCAACCAGGGCATTGAGGGTCAGCATCGACAGCGACGGCGGGCAGTCGATGAGGATGTAGTCGTAGCTCTCGCGGATCGGCGCCAGGGCGTTGCGCAGGCGGCTTTCCTTCATCTGCATCTCGAGCAGTACCACCTCGGCGGCGGTCAGGTCGCGGTTGGCCGGCAGCAGTTGGTAACCACCGTGCTCGGAGTAGTGCATGGCCTGGGTCAGGTCGCACTCCCCGATCAGCAGGTCGTACACCGAATGTTCGAGCTCGTGTTTATCCACACCGCTGCCCATGGTGGCGTTGCCCTGCGGATCGAGGTCGATCAGCAGCACGCGGCGCTTGGTCGCGGCCAGCGATGCGGCGAGATTGATACAGGTGGTGGTCTTGCCCACACCACCTTTCTGGTTCGCGATTGCGAATACCTTAGCCATTGTTGCGTGTGTTCCCAGTCATGCCTTGCGGCGCAGTATCAGCAGATGGCGCTGGCCCTGGCAACCTGGAACGGTCAGGGCCTGCTCGCTTTCCACTGTGAAGTCTGCGGGCAATGCTACCAGTTCATCGGCAGGATGCAGCCCTTTCATTGCAAGCCATTGCGTGCGGGCGTCACCCAGGTGGCGGGTCCAGTTGGTGAAATTTTCCATGCTGCTGAAAGCGCGCGAGATGATCCCGCAGAACGGCTGCTCGGGCTGAACCTCTTCGACCCGGCTGTGGATAACCGTGAGGTTGTCCAGCTTCAGCTCCATTTTCACCTGGGTCAGGAAGCGGGTCTTCTTGCCGTTGCTGTCGAGCACCGTCACTTGCTTGTGCGGATGCAGGATAGCCAACGGGATGCCGGGCATGCCGCCACCGCTGCCGACATCCAGCCAACGCTGGGTGTCATTGTGGATAAACGGCATGACGCTGAGGCTGTCGAGCAGGTGGCGCGACACCATCTCGTCCGGGTTACGCACAGCGGTGAGGTTGTAGGCCTTGTTCCATTTGATCAACAGGGCCAGGTAGCCCAGCAGCAGTTCGTGCTGCTGCGCGCTCAGCTCGACGCCGAGCTGACGCGCACCTGTGGACAACTCTTCGGCGTGTTGCGGGGTGACCAGGGAACTCAAGCGCTTTGCTCCAATTCGCGGCCTGCGCCGCGTTTTTTCAAGTGAATCAGCAACAGGGAAATCGCCGCAGGCGTGACACCCGGGATACGTGAAGCCTGGCCAAGCGTTTCTGGACGGGTTTCGCCAAGCTTGCCCTGGATCTCCTTGGACAAGCCGGAAATCGAGGAGTAGTCGATATCCACAGGCAGGCGGGTGTCCTCGCTGGCACGCAGCCGGGCGATCTCGTCCTGCTGACGGTCGATGTAGCCGGCGTACTTGGTCTTGATCTCGACCTGCTCGGCAACCTGTGGATCGATCACTTCGCCGCCGGTTGCTTCGATCAGGCCAGCGTAGTCGACTTCCGGGCGAGCCAGCAGGTTGAGCAGGCTGTACTCATGGTTCAGTGGGGTCGCGAACTTATCCACAATGGCCTGGCCTTGTGGCGTGCCCGGGCGCACCCAGGTGCTTTTCAGGCGCTGCTCTTCGCGCTCGATGCCTTCGCGCTTGGCGCTGAAGGCGGCCCAGCGTTCGTCGTCGATCAAACCCAGCTCGCGGCCTTTCTCGGTCAGGCGCAGGTCGGCGTTGTCTTCGCGCAGGATCAGCCGGTATTCGGCGCGCGAGGTGAACATGCGGTAAGGCTCTTGGGTACCCAGGGTGATCAGGTCATCGACCAGCACACCGATGTAGGCCTCGTCACGGCGCGGGCACCAGCTTTCGCGGCCCTGCGCGCGCAACGCGGCGTTGGTCCCGGCCAGCAGGCCCTGGGCGCCGGCCTCTTCGTAACCGGTGGTGCCGTTGATCTGGCCCGCGAAGAACAGCCCGCCGATGACCTTGGTCTCGAGGCTGTACTTGAGGTCGCGCGGGTCGAAGTAGTCGTACTCGATGGCGTAGCCCGGGCGAACGATGTGGGCGTTTTCCATGCCGCGGATCGAGCGGACAAGCTCCAGCTGCACGTCGAACGGCAGCGAAGTCGAGATGCCGTTGGGGTACAGCTCATGGGTGGTCAGGCCTTCCGGCTCGATGAACACCTGGTGGCTTTCCTTGTCCGCGAAGCGATGGATCTTGTCTTCGATCGACGGGCAATAGCGCGGGCCGATGCCTTCGATCACACCCGAGTACATCGGCGAACGGTCGAGGTTCGAGGCAATGATTTCGTGGGTGCGCGCATTGGTGTGGGTAATCCAGCAGCTCACCTGGCGCGGGTGCATCTGGGCATTGCCCATGAACGACATCACCGGGATCGGCGTGTCGCCGGGCTGCTCGGTCATTACCGAGAAATCCACCGAGCGGCCATCGATGCGCGGCGGTGTGCCGGTTTTCAGCCGGCCGACGCGCAGCGGCAGTTCGCGCATGCGATGGGCCAGGGCAATCGAAGGCGGGTCGCCGGCGCGACCGCCGGAATGGTTCTGCAGGCCGATGTGGATAAGTCCACCGAGGAAAGTGCCGGTGGTCAGTACCACGCTCTCGGCGAAGAAACGCAGGCCCATCTGCGTGACCACACCCTTCACCTGGTCCTGCTCAACGATCAGGTCATCGCAGGACTGCTGGAATATCCACAGGTTCGGCTGGTTTTCCAGGATTTCGCGCACCACCGCCTTGTAGATGGCACGGTCGGCCTGTGCCCGGGTGGCGCGTACGGCCGGGCCCTTGCGGTTGTTCAGGATGCGGAACTGGATGCCGCTCTTGTCGGTGGCCAGCGCCATGGCGCCACCGAGCGCATCGATTTCTTTGACCAGATGGCTTTTACCGATGCCACCGATGGCCGGGTTGCAGCTCATGTGACCGAGGGTTTCCACGTTATGGGTCAACAGCAGGGTTTTCACACCCATGCGTGCAGACGCAAGCGCAGCCTCGGTACCGGCATGGCCGCCGCCGATGACGATCACTTCAAAACGGGAAGGGAAATCCACCACGCACCTCGTGCCTGTTTTTACGAATAGAGAAGGTAAGCGGACAAGTATAGGGACTTACCCCCCTTCAAAGAAACCGTCTGAGCAAATTTTGACCAGGCTGTGGATGAGTGGCAGGCAATAGAAATCAAAGAAGAAAAATTTATAAAAGCTTTGTTTTTATGTTTATGTTTAGGGCCCCACCCGTCTGTTGATAACTACCTGTAGGCCTTTAACCACGCGATGTACAGCGATTCATAACCCTGGGCCTAAGTAGCCCTGTGGGGTCTGGACAAGGTTGTTTAACCTGTGGATGAAAGTGTTGGTTACCCACAGGCCGCGTTCTCCTCAACAAAAAAGCGCGGTTATCAACGGAGCTGAAGGCGAGTTTTCCACAGAGCACAGGCGAGCGTTCGCCTGCCTGTTGATGAAAAATTCAGGCGACGAACGGTCGTATAGCGAGGGATCTTGAGGGGGGTTACCGCAGGGTTCCCCGCAACAAGCGCCAGGCAGCGCTTGCAGGGGAAGCCGGGAAGGGATTACTTGCCGATGCAGAAGCTGGAGAAGATTCGCCCCAGCAGATCGTCCGAGCTGAATGCTCCGGTGATCTCACCCAGGGCTTGCTGAGCCTGACGAAGGTCTTCTGCAAGCAACTCGCCAGCGCCAGCAAGGGTCAGCTGAGCACGGCCGTGTTCAAGATGGCTACTCGCCTGGCGCAGCGCTTCCAGGTGGCGACGCCGTGCGCTGAAGCTGCTTTCCGCGGTCTGTTCATAGCCCATGCAGGCCTTGAGATGATCACGCAGCAAGTCCAGGCCCATGTCGCTGTCATTGGCACTCAGGGTGATGGTTGCATGCCCGTCGTCACTCAGCTCCAGGCCAACCTGCTCGCCACTGAGGTCGGCCTTGTTGCGGATCAGCGTGACCTTGGATGGATCCGGGCGCTGATCGAGGAATTCTGGCCACAGGGCAAAAGGATCGCTGGCTTCAGGCGCCGTCGAGTCGACCACCAACAGCACCCGATCGGCCTCATTGATGGCCTTCAATGCCCTCTCTACACCGATTTTTTCCACATGGTCATCGGTATCACGCAGGCCTGCGGTGTCGACCACGTGCAGCGGCATGCCGTCGATGTGGATATGTTCACGCAGGATGTCCCGGGTGGTGCCGGCGATATCGGTGACGATCGCCGCTTCACGGCCGGCCAGCTGGTTGAGCAGGCTGGACTTGCCGGCGTTCGGCCGGCCAGCGATGACCACGGTCATGCCATCGCGCAACAAGGCGCCCTGCCCGGCTTCGCGCTGCACTGTGGACAACTCGGTGCGTACATCATCGAGCATGCGCAATACATGGCCATCGGCGAGGAAGTCGATTTCTTCTTCCGGGAAGTCGATGGCGGCTTCGACATAGATGCGCAAGGCAATCAGCGCCTCGGTCAGCCCATGCACACGCTTGGAGAATGCTCCCTGCAGTGAGCGCAAGGCATTGCGCGCTGCCTGGGTAGAGCTCGCCTCGATCAGGTCGGCAATGGCCTCGGCCTGGGCCAGGTCGAGCTTGTCATTGAGGAACGCACGCTCGCTGAACTCGCCAGGCCGCGCCAGGCGGCAGCCCAGTTGCAGGCAGCGCTGCAGCAGCATGTCCATCACCACGGGACCGCCATGGCCCTGCAGTTCCAGCACATCCTCGCCGGTGAACGAGTTCGGCCCGGGGAAGAACAACGCGATGCCCTCGTCCAGCACCAGGCCATCGGCATCGCGGAACGGGCCGTAGTGGGCATGGCGCGGGGTCAGGCTGCGACCGGTGATAGCCTGCCCGGCCTGGCTGGCCAGTGGGCCGGACAACCGGACGATACCTACACCGCCGCGGCCCTGGGCGGTGGCGATGGCGGCGATGGTTTCACGCACAATATTCATGCTCGAAGCCTCTACAACGAATTCGAAAGACAGATAGCAAAAACGCCCCACGAGGGGGCGTTTTTATTCACAGGCTAGCGTAGCGGCCTGTCAAGCGGCTGCGTTTTTGGTCGCGGCCTCGATACGGCGAGTGATGTACCACTGCTGGCTGATCGACAGGCAGTTGTTCACAACCCAGTACAGCACCAGACCAGCTGGGAACCACAGGAAGAAGAAGGTGAAGATGATCGGCATCATTTTCATCACCTTGGCCTGCATCGGATCCGGCGGCGTCGGGTTCAGGCGCTGCTGGATGAACATGGTCGCGCCCATGATGATCGGCAGGATGAAGAACGGATCCTTGATCGACAGGTCGGTGATCCACAGCAGCCATGGGGCCTGGCGCATCTCGACGCTTTCCAGCAGTACCCAGTACAGGGCCAGGAACACCGGCATCTGCACCAGGATCGGCAGGCAGCCGCCCAGCGGGTTGATCTTCTCTTTCTTGTACAGCTCCATCATCGCCTGGGACATCTTCTGGCGATCGTCACCGAAGCGTTCCTTCAGTGCGGCAAGCTTCGGCGCCACGGCACGCATGCGCGCCATCGAGCGATAGCTGGCAGCCGACAGCGGGAAGAACAGGCCCTTGATGAGCATGGTCAGGACGATGATCGACCAGCCCCAGTTACCCAGCAGGCTGTGGATATGTTGCAGCAGCCAGAAGATCGGCTGGGCAATGAACCACAGGAAGCCGTAGTCGACGGTCAGTTCCAGGCCTGGGGACAACTCTTTGAGCTTGGACTGGATCTTCGGGCCGGCGTACAGCATGGCGCTGGTTTCGGCCTTGCCGCCAGCAGGAACGCTGAGTGCCGGGCCGGTGTAACCGATGATGTAGTTGCCCTGGCTGTCCTTGCGGGTCTGGACGGCGTTGTTGTCGCTCTTGGCCGGGATCCAGGCGGTCACGAAGTAGTGCTGCAGCCAGGCTACCCAGCCGCCGGTCACATTTTCTTTCAAACTGCCCTTGTCGATGTCTTTCATCGACACTTTCTTGTACGGCTCGGCAGCTGTCCACAGGGCGGCGCCCAGGTACGTAGCGGTGCCGGTGGCAGTACTCGACGACGGGTCGCCGCTGGCATCGCGCTTGAGCTGGGCAAACAGGTTGCCGTTCCACGCCTGGCCGCTCTGGTTGTCGATCAGGTAGCTGACGGTCAGGTCGTACTCACCGCGCTTGAGGCTGAAGCGCTTGATGTAGTTGACGCCGTTCTCGCTGAACTTCAGGTCGACTACCAGTTGATCCTGGCCGTCGGCCAGCTGGAAGCTCTTCTGCTCCGCGGCATACAGCGGGCGACCGGTGGAGCGGGCATCCGGGCCGTTGGCGCCGGTCAAGCCGCTTTGCGCCAGGTAGACACGCTCGCCACCGTTGTCGAACAGCTGGAACGGGATGTCCGGATGGTCCTGGCGGCGTGGGTATTTCGGCAGGGTCAGCTGGACAATGTCACCACCGACCGGGTCGATAGCCAGGTCCAGGACGTCGGTCTTGACCCGGATCAGGTCCTTGCTCAGTGCAACCGGAGCAAGTTCCGCAGGGCTGGATTCAGCATTGGCGCTCGGCACATCGGCGCTGGCGCCGGCGGTTCCGGCCGGGACGGTATCCGGCAGGGCCGGGGCAGCAGTGCTGGCAGCAGTATTCTGAGTCGGCAGGGCAGCCTGGCCGTAGTCCTGGTTCCATTTCAGGACCATGACGTAGGACACGATTGCCAGGGCGACGATCAGGATCGTGCGTTTAATATCCATGATTACTCGGCTATCGAAGAAGTTCGGGAGGAAGGAGCTGGTGGAACGGGATCGAAACCGCCGTCGTTCCACGGATTACAACGCCCCAGGCGACGAACGGCCAGCCACCCACCACGCAAGAGGCCATGATTTTCGATGGCTTCGTATGCGTAACAGGAACAGCTGGGATAGAAACGACAGTGACTGGCCATCAGTGGGCTGATGGCGTAACGGTAGAACTGGATCGGAACGAGGGCCAGTTTACGCATTGTGACTGTCTACCCCTGCGGGATTGGCGTTGACCGCTGGAGAGGGCCGACTGCGAGCCAGTCGCTTCCAGAGCTTGCCAAAGTGTTGGTGCAATTCTGGGTTTTCCACTTCGCCCAACCCCTTGCGCGCGACGATCACGATATCCAAACCCGCCAACATCTGCTGGTTCAGGCGGAACGAATCGCGCATCAGGCGTTTCAGGCGATTGCGTTGAACGGCGAGCTTGACGCTCTTTTTGCCGATCACCAGGCCGAGGCGTGGGTGATCGAGGCCGTTCTCGCGGGCAAGGATAAGCAGGTTTTTCCCTGGAACCTTGCCGGTTGGGGAGTCGAAGACCGCTTTGAAGTGCCGGGGTGTAAGCAGTCGCTTTTCCCGACTGAAGTCCTGACTCACCACCTGTGCCGAAAAATCAAATGGCCAGACGCTTACGGCCTTTGGCACGACGACGCGACAGAACGGCGCGGCCGTTCTTGGTGGCCATACGGGCACGGAAACCGTGGGTGCGTGCGCGCTTGATGGTGCTTGGTTGGAAAGTACGTTTCATGGCGTGTTACCTGGGTTGGTCGACAACGGGCCGGAAGGGCCCCCTTTTTAAGAGATCGGCGATTCTAGAGAAAGCAAGCCCATAGGTCAATTTCCAACCAGTCATTCCTTAATGAAGGGTGCCCAGTGGTCAGCGCTCAGACCTGGTTGAAAGACGGGCTGCATACCAACGCCCAAAATGTAAAAAAAAAGAAAGGCATATAAAAAGCTTTTCTGAAGAACTTATAGATCTTAAGTGGATAACCTTCTGTGGATAACACCTCACAGCCCACTATTTGCAAGCTGTACAGAGATTTGAAACCTTGTCGGTAACAGGTGTCTTGTCTGTGCCGGGCCTGCGTAAAACCTGTGCAGCAAAAGACCATTTATCCACAGGTGAATTATCCACAGGCTAGGACCCAGGGTTGTGCATAGCCCTCATATGGCGTTATCCACAGGGCTTATTCACACCGCAAGGTGATGTTTTGGTCGGATTTTGGCTTATTCACTGGGTCTGCATAGGGCCTCATATGTGGATAACTGACCGCCCGCCCGGTACAATGGCGGTTTGTTTTGCCTCATCCGGCTTTCAACTCAGGGGATATCCGTGTCAGTGGAACTTTGGCAGCAGTGCGTGGAGCTTCTGCGCGATGAACTGCCTGCCCAGCAATTCAACACCTGGATCCGTCCGCTACAGGTCGAAGCCGAAGGCGACGAGTTGCGCGTCTACGCGCCCAACCGCTTCGTGCTCGATTGGGTCAATGAAAAGTACCTGGGTCGTCTGCTCGAGCTGTTGGGCGAACACGGCAACGGCATTGCGCCGGCGCTTTCCTTATTAATAGGTAGCCGTCGTAGTTCTGCTGCGCGGGCTGCCCCGAATGCGCCGGTGAGCGCTGCCGTCGCCGCGACCTTGGCACAGCAGGCTCAGGTTCAGCCTGCCGCACCGATCGTGATGCCGAGCGAGCCGGTCATGGCGCCGGTGGCCGAGCCGCTTACCAGCGATATCGAAGAGTCCGCTTCGCGCAACAGCTTCGACAGCATGGCTGAGCCCAGCGCGGCGCCCGCAGCAACGGGCCGCACCGAACAACGTACGGTGCAGGTCGAAGGCGCGCTCAAGCACACCAGCTACCTGAACCGCACCTTCACCTTCGAGACCTTCGTGGAAGGTAAGTCGAACCAGTTGGCCCGTGCGGCTGCCTGGCAGGTCGCGGACAACCCCAAGCATGGCTACAACCCACTGTTCCTGTATGGCGGTGTCGGCCTGGGTAAAACGCACTTGATGCATGCTGTGGGTAACCACCTGCTGAAGAAGAACCCGAATGCCAAGGTCGTCTACCTGCATTCCGAGCGCTTCGTCGCCGACATGGTCAAAGCCCTGCAGCTGAACGCGATCAACGAATTCAAACGTTTTTACCGCTCGGTCGATGCGCTGCTGATCGACGACATCCAGTTCTTCGCCCGCAAGGAGCGTTCGCAGGAAGAGTTTTTCCACACCTTCAACGCCCTGCTCGAGGGCGGTCAGCAGGTGATTCTCACCAGTGACCGCTACCCGAAGGAGATCGAAGGCCTGGAAGAGCGCCTGAAGTCGCGCTTCGGTTGGGGCCTGACGGTGGCTGTCGAGCCGCCGGAGCTGGAAACCCGAGTGGCGATCCTGATGAAGAAGGCCGACCAGGCCAAGGTCGAGCTGCCGCACGATGCCGCGTTCTTCATCGCCCAGCGCATCCGTTCCAACGTACGTGAACTCGAAGGTGCCTTGAAGCGGGTGATCGCTCACTCGCACTTCATGGGCCGCGATATCACCATCGAGCTGATTCGTGAATCGCTCAAGGATCTGCTGGCGCTGCAGGACAAACTGGTGAGTGTGGATAACATCCAGCGCACCGTGGCCGAGTACTACAAGATCAAGATCTCCGATCTGCTGTCCAAGCGCCGTTCGCGCTCTGTAGCGCGCCCGCGCCAGGTGGCCATGGCCCTGTCGAAGGAGCTGACCAACCACAGCTTGCCGGAGATCGGCGACATGTTTGGCGGCCGCGACCATACCACCGTGCTGCACGCCTGCCGCAAGATCAACGAATTGAAGGAATCCGACGCGGACATCCGCGAGGACTACAAGAACCTGCTGCGCACACTGACGACCTGATGACCGTCTGCGTAGCTAATTGAAGGCAAGGGACTAGACCATGCATTTCACCATTCAACGCGAAGCCCTGTTGAAACCCCTGCAACTGGTCGCAGGCGTCGTCGAGCGCCGCCAGACCTTGCCGGTCCTGTCCAACGTCCTGCTGGTCGTACAAGGCCAGCAGCTGTCGTTGACCGGTACCGACCTGGAAGTCGAACTGGTTGGCCGCGTTCAGCTGGAAGAGCCTGCCGAGCCGGGCGAGATCACTGTCCCGGCGCGCAAGCTGATGGACATCTGCAAGAGCCTGCCCAGCGATGTGCTGATCGACATCAAGGTCGACGAGCAGAAGCTGCTGGTCAAGGCCGGCCGCAGCCGCTTCACCCTGTCCACCCTGCCCGCCAATGACTTCCCGACCGTGGAAGAAGGCCCGGGCTCGCTCACCTGCAACCTGGAACAGAGCAAGCTGCGCCGCCTCATCGAGCGCACCAGCTTCGCCATGGCCCAGCAAGATGTGCGCTACTACCTCAACGGCATGCTGCTGGAAGTGTCGACCGACACCCTGCGCGCGGTAGCCACCGATGGCCACCGCCTGGCCCTGTGCGCCATGCAGGCGCCGATCGGCCAGGCCGAGCGTCACCAGGTCATCGTGCCTCGCAAAGGTATCCTTGAGCTGGCGCGCCTGCTCACCGACCCGGAAGGCATGGTCAGCATCGTCCTTGGCCAGCACCATATTCGCGCGACCACCGGTGAGTTCACCTTCACCTCCAAGCTGGTCGACGGCAAGTTCCCGGACTACGAGCGCGTGTTGCCAAAAGGCGGCGACAAGCTGGTGGTTGGCGATCGTCAGGCTCTGCGTGAGGCGTTCAGCCGTACCGCGATCCTGTCGAACGAAAAGTACCGTGGTATTCGCCTGCAACTCGCGGCTGGCCAACTGAAGATCCAGGCCAACAACCCTGAGCAGGAAGAAGCGGAAGAAGAGATCAGCGTCGACTACAACGGCAGCTCGTTGGAGATCGGTTTCAACGTCAGCTACCTGCTGGACGTGCTGGGTGTCATGACCACTGAACAGGTGCGCCTGATTTTGTCGGACTCCAACAGCAGCGCCCTGGTACAGGAAGCCGGCAATGATGACTCGTCCTACGTTGTCATGCCGATGCGTCTGTAACTCGTAGCAGGCGAAATGTCCCTTCTACGCCTTTCGGTCACCGCGGTGCGCAACCTGCACCCGGTGACCCTCTCACCCTCCCCCCGCATCAACATCCTGTACGGCGACAATGGCAGCGGCAAAACCAGCGTGCTCGAAGCCGTGCATTTGCTTGGGCTGGCGCGCTCGTTCCGTAGCACGCGGCTGAACCCGGTCATTCAGTACGAACAGCCCACCTGTACGGTCTTTGGCCAGGTAGAACTGGCTGAAGGTGGCACAAGTAACCTGGGTGTTTCTCGCGAACGCCAAGGTGATTTCACCATCCGTATTGACGGGCAGAACGCACGCAGTGCTGCGCAGCTCGCCGAAATGCTGCCCTTGCAATTGATCAACCCTGACAGTTTCAGGTTGCTCGAAGGTGCTCCCAAGGTACGCCGGCAGTTCCTCGACTGGGGCGTGTTCCACGTGGAACCACGCTTCATGGCCACCTGGCAACGTCTGCAGAAGGCCCTGCGGCAGCGGAACTCATGGCTGCGGCATGGTACACTTGACGCCGTTTCGCAAGCCGCCTGGGATCGGGAGTTGTGTCTCGCCAGTGCGGAGATAGATGAATACCGTCGCAACTATATCAAGGCCTTGAAGCCCGTCTTCGAGCGAACCCTGAGCGAACTGGTCGAGCTGGAAGGGTTGACCCTGAGCTACTACCGAGGCTGGGACAAGGACCGGGAACTCAACGAAGTCCTCGCTACCTCTCTCCTTCGTGATCAGCAGATGGGCCATACCCAGGCTGGGCCACAGCGTGCTGATCTGCGCCTTCGATTGGGGGCAAACAACGCTGCCGACATCCTTTCGCGCGGGCAGCAGAAGCTGGTTGTCTGCGCCCTGCGAATTGCTCAGGGCCATCTGGTTAGCCAGGTTCGTCGCGGTCAGTGTATTTATCTGGTGGATGACTTGCCGTCCGAACTGGACGAGCAGCACCGCCGCGCCCTGTGCCGCTTGCTTGAAGAATTGAACTGCCAGGTGTTCATCACCTGTGTAGACCACGAATTTCTGAGGGAAGGCTGGCAAACGGAAACGCCAGTCGCTTTGTTCCACGTGGAACAGGGCCGTATCACCCAGACCCACGACCATCGGGAGTGAAGGCATGAGCGAAAATCAAACGTACGACTCCTCCAGCATTAAAGTGCTGAAAGGGCTGGATGCCGTACGCAAGCGTCCCGGCATGTACATTGGCGACACCGATGACGGCAGCGGCCTGCACCACATGGTATTCGAGGTGGTCGACAACTCCATCGACGAGGCCCTGGCCGGGCACTGCGATGACATCACCGTCATCATTCACACCGACGAATCCATCAGTGTCCGCGACAACGGCCGCGGTATCCCGGTCGATGTGCACAAAGAAGAAGGCGTGTCGGCAGCCGAAGTCATCATGACTGTGCTGCACGCCGGCGGTAAGTTCGATGACAACTCCTACAAGGTTTCCGGCGGTCTGCACGGTGTAGGTGTTTCCGTGGTGAACGCGCTGTCCGAGAAGCTGGTGCTCACCGTTCGCCGCAGCGGCAAGATCTGGGAGCAGACCTACGTTCATGGTGTGCCACAGGCACCGATGGCCGTGGTTGGTGAAAGCGAAACCACCGGTACCCACATCCACTTCAAGCCTTCGGCTGAAACCTTCAAGAACATCCACTTCAGCTGGGACATCCTCGCCAAGCGTATCCGCGAACTGTCCTTCCTGAACTCCGGCGTTGGCATCCTGCTCAAGGATGAACGCAGCGGCAAGGAAGAGTTCTTCAAATACGAAGGCGGCCTGCGCGCATTCGTCGAGTACCTGAACACCAACAAGACCCCGGTCAACTCCCAGGTCTTCCACTTCAACGTCCAGCGTGACGATGGTGTCGGTGTCGAAGTCGCCCTGCAGTGGAACGACAGCTTCAACGAAAACCTGCTGTGCTTCACCAACAACATCCCGCAGCGCGATGGCGGTACCCACCTGGTCGGCTTCCGTTCCTCGCTCACCCGTAGCCTCAACAGCTACATCGAGCAGGAAGGCCTGGCCAAAAAGAACAAGGTCGCCACCACCGGTGACGATGCCCGCGAAGGCCTGACCGCGATTATTTCGGTCAAGGTGCCGGACCCCAAGTTCAGCTCGCAGACCAAGGACAAGCTGGTTTCCTCGGAGGTGAAAACCGCCGTGGAACAGGAGATGAACAAGTACTTCGCTGACTTCCTGTTGGAAAACCCCAACGAAGCCAAGGCCGTTGTCGGCAAGATGATCGACGCTGCCCGTGCCCGTGAAGCCGCGCGCAAGGCCCGTGAGATGACCCGCCGCAAAGGCGCGCTGGACATCGCCGGCCTGCCGGGCAAACTGGCCGACTGCCAGGAGAAGGACCCTGCCCTCTCCGAACTGTACCTGGTGGAGGGTGACTCCGCAGGTGGTTCGGCCAAGCAAGGCCGCAACCGTCGCACCCAGGCGATCCTGCCGCTCAAGGGCAAGATCCTCAACGTCGAGAAAGCCCGCTTCGACAAGATGATCTCGTCGCAAGAAGTCGGTACCTTGATCACCGCCCTGGGCTGTGGCATCGGCCGCGAAGAGTACAACATCGACAAGTTGCGCTATCACAACATCATCATCATGACCGATGCTGACGTCGACGGTTCGCACATCCGTACCCTGCTGCTGACCTTCTTCTTCCGTCAGCTGCCAGAGCTGGTGGAGCGTGGCTACATCTATATCGCCCAGCCGCCGCTTTACAAGGTGAAGAAAGGTAAGCAGGAGCAGTACATCAAGGACGACGAGGCCATGGAAGAGTACATGACCCAGTCGGCCCTGGAAGATGCCAGCCTGCATCTGGACGAGTCGGCACCTGCCGTTTCGGGCGTACAGCTCGAATCGCTGGTGAACGATTTCCGCGCCGTGATGAAGACACTGAAGCGCCTGTCGCGCCTGTACCCGGAAGAGCTGACCGAGCACTTCATCTACCTGCCAAAAGTCACCCTCGAGCAACTGGCTGACAAGGCACAGATGGACGAGTGGCTGAAAGCTTTCCAGCTGCGCCTGGACAACAGCCAGCGCTCCGGCTTGGCGTACAAGGCTGCCTTGCACGAAGACAAGGAACGCAATATCTGGCTGCCCGTGGTGGAAACCACCTCTCACGGCCTGGCCAGCTACGTGACCTTCAACCGTGATTTCTTCGGCAGCAATGACTACCGCAGCGTCGTCACCCTCGGTGAAAACCTCAGCACCTTGTTGGGTGAGGGTGCCTACGTCAAGCGTGGCGAGCGTCGCAAGTCGGTCACCGAGTTCAAGGAAGCGCTCGACTGGCTGATGAACGAAAGCACCAAGCGCCACACTATCCAGCGATACAAAGGGCTGGGTGAGATGAACCCTGACCAGCTGTGGGAAACCACCATGGACCCAACCGTGCGCCGCATGCTCAAGGTGACCATTGAAGATGCGATCGCCGCTGACCAGCTGTTCAACACCTTGATGGGTGATGCGGTCGAACCGCGTCGTGAGTTCATTGAGAGCAACGCGCTGTCGGTGTCCAACCTGGACTTCTGATCCAGCTGGCTGCGCGATATCCGAAAAGGCCAACCCATTTGGGTTGGCCTTTTTCGTTCCCCGTGGAACAGGATCCTACGGCTCTGATTCCTGGAGAGTGTTCCACGTGGAACGCTTCAAAGTCCCAAGGCTTTGAGACGCCGATAAAGCGTACGTTCGCTAATGCCCAGATGCGCTGCGAGTTCGCTTCTAGACCCCCTGAAAGTTTCCAGCGCATGGGCCAACTGCGGCATTTCATGTTTCCCGCGACCACGCAAAGCCTTGTGATCGACCACCGGATGGAGGCCCTCGGGAAGATGCTCGGGGCGTATCAGACCGTCATCGGCGAACAGGCGAGCCCGCTCCAGGATATTTCGCAGCTCGCGAATATTGCCGGGGAAGCTATGCAGGCTGAGTCGTTCAAGCGCCTGAGCAGTGACCTTTGGGGACTGCTTGCCCGCCATCCTTTGCAACAGGCTTTCACAGAGCAAAGGCAAGTCTTCAGCCCGCTCGCGCAAGGCCGGTAACCGTATCGGGAAACCGCTGATGCGGTAATACAGGTCTTCTCGGAAGGTGCCATTAGCAGCCATGTCCTTGAGTGGCTTGTGGGTTGCCGAGACCAAACGAAAATCCGAATGCACCGTGCGCGTGCTGCCGACCGGGCGGAAACTGCCGGACTCGATCAAGCGCAGCAGTTTCACCTGCATGGCCAGCGGCACTTCGCCGATTTCGTCAAGGAACAGGGTGCCGCCATGGGCCGCTTCAGCCAGGCCGATCTTGCGTTGAGTAGCGCCGGTGAAAGCGCCCTTCTCATAGCCAAACAATTCGCTCTCGAACAAAGACTCGGTCAAACCCGTACAGTCCACCACTACCAACGGCCCGTTGGCTCGGGGGCTTCCCAGGTGCAACGCGCGGGCGAACAGCTCCTTGCCCGTACCAGACTCACCTTGCAGCAATACCGGGATTTGCGCCGGCGCCGCCCGTTGCAAGCTGGCGACCGCTGCCTTGAAGGCCGTTGCGCGACCCACCAGGCCCTGTTCCTGCGGTTGTGCCGACGCCAGGGTGACGCTGGTGAGGCGCTCGACGAAGGCCACCACCCTGCCCTGATCGTCGAGGATCGGCCTCAGTTCCACATCCACATGTTCCGGTCCGCGAGGCGTGTGGTGGATGTGCAGCACGCGCTCGGGGACTTTGCTGTCCAGCGATTTGCGCAGCGGGCAGTGCTCACCGGCCTGGTCGCAGGGCACTGCGTAGTGGTGCGAGACCCGGTGGCATTTCTCGCCCACAGGCGCATGATCGTTGCTGCCGAACTGACGTCGGTAAGCAGCATTGGCGGCAAGGATGTTGTAGTCGGTGTCCAGGATGATGCTTGGCAGCACATCGTGTTCGAGGTAGGACACCAGCGCGAGAATCGCGGGATGGGAAGCGGCAAGCATGACAGCACCAGATAAAAGACCCGCCGAGCGTAGCAAGGACTGCCAATCACTGCCATTGGCTGACAGTCGACTGCCAGCAACTGTCACCTTTGGCGGTTGGATACGGCGCTGTCGCGCAGCCTGCGCCGGCGCAAGGCCGCAGTTACGGGGCAGCGCGCCCATCAGAAAGGCATGGCATGCAACTTGATAAAGCACCGTTCACTGCCTAAGCCTTCAAGGAGGCACGGTGGATAACTGGAGAGCGCAATGATCATCGGCAACAACCTTCATGTTGAAGCATTCTTCGACAAGACCACCTCGACCATCAGTTACCTGGTGATGGACGGCGAGACTCGCCAGTGTGCGTTGATCGACAGCGTGCTCGACTACGACCCCAAGTCCGGACGTACCTGCACGGCTTCTGCGGACCAGCTGATTGCCCGGGTGAATGAGTTGGGCGCCAAGGTTCAGTGGATCCTGGAAACCCACGTGCATGCCGACCACTTGTCTGCGGCGGCCTACCTCAAGGAGAAACTTGGCGGCCACACCGGCATCGGTGCGCAGATCACCCAGGTGCAGAAAGTGTTCGGCACCCTGTTCAACGCCGAGCCCGGGTTCGCCCGCGACGGCAGCCAGTTCGATGTGCTGTTCGTCGATGAGGAAGGTTTTCGCATCGGCAACCTGCATGCCCGCGCCCTGCACACCCCCGGGCATACGCCGGCCTGCATGAGCTACATGGTGCAGGACGCCGGCGAGACCGCCGTGTTCGTTGGCGACACCCTGTTCACGCCCGACTACGGCACTGCCCGTTGCGACTTCCCCGGCGCCAGCGCGACAACCTTGTACCAGTCGATCCGTCGGCTGCTGGCCTTCCCTGACCAGACGCAGTTGTTCATGTGCCACGACTACCTGCCGGGCGGCCGTGAGCTGCGCTACGTCACCACGGTGGCCGAGCAACGTGCCGACAACATTCATATTCATGAAGGCGTCAGCCAGGACAGCTTCGTGGCGATGCGCGAAGCCCGTGACAAGACCCTCGACATGCCTGTGCTGATCCTGCCATCGGTACAGATCAACATGCGCAGCGGCCAGTATCCCGAGCCCGAGGATAACGGCGTGAGCTACCTGAAGATCCCGCTGAACAAGCTGTAAAGCGCATCACCTACATAACGAGATTCCAAGGAACACCGCCATGCCTGCCTTGCTGTCCCCTGCCGATTCATCCCCTGCCGACCACCACAAAGTGGTGATCGTCGGTGCCGGTGCCGCCGGTATCGCCACCGCCTCGAGCTTGATCGCCCGCGACCCGTCACTGGATATCGCCTTGATCGACCCCGCCGATGTGCACTACTACCAGCCTGGCTGGACCATGGTCGGCGCCGGTGTGTTCAAGGCACCGAGCACCGCCCACACCATGGCCGCCACCCTGCCCCGTGGCGTGCGCTGGATCAAGGCGCGGGTCGAAGGTTTCGACCCGCATGGGCAACTGGTCATGCTCGAAGGTGGTCGAGCCGTAAGTTACGAACAGCTGGTGGTGTGCCCGGGCCTCAAGCTCGACTGGAGCGCCATCGAAGGCTTGAGCGAGACACTCGGGCGCAACGGTGTCACGTCCAACTACCGCTACGACCTGGCGCCCTACACCTGGGAGCTGGTGCAGACGCTCAAGCAAGGCCGTGCCCTGTTCACCCAGCCGCCGATGCCGATCAAATGCGCGGGTGCGCCGCAAAAGGCCCTGTACCTGTCGTGCGATCACTGGTTGCGCAATGGCCGGCTCGGCAATGTCAGGGCCAGCTTCTTCAACGCGGGCGCCGTGCTGTTCGGTGTGCCGGACTACGTGCCGGCCTTGATGAGCTACATCGACAAGTACGGCGTCGACCTCAACTATCAGCATCGCCTGACGGCGGTAGATGGCCCGAACAAACGCGCCACGTTCGTGCGCACACTGCCGGATGGCAGCAGCGAAACCCGCGTCGAGGCCTTCGACATGCTGCACGTGGTGCCGCCGCAAGTGGCGCCGGACTTCATCCGCCAGAGCCCGCTGGCCGATGCCGCTGGCTGGGTGGATGTCGACCCGCACACCCTGCGCCACCGCCAGTTCGGCAATATCCACGCCTTGGGCGACGTGGCCAACACCAGCAACGCCAAGACCGCCGCCGCTGCCCGCAAGCAGGCACCGGTGGTGGCCAACAACGTACTGGTGGCCCTTGGGCGCCTGCCGACCTTGGCGCAATACGACGGCTATGGTTCCTGCCCGCTGACAGTGGAGCGCGGCAAGATCGTCCTTGCCGAGTTCACCTATGGCGGCAAGGTGGCGCCGAGCTTCCCGCGCTGGTTGCTCGACGGGCGCAAGCCGACCCGCCTGGCCTGGCTGTTGAAAGCGCAGATCCTGCCGCCGCTGTACTGGAAGGCCATGCTCAAGGGCCGTGAATGGATGGCGCGGCCACAGCCGCTGGTGGTCGAGGCGCAGCAGTGATCGAACAGCAGCTGCTGGGCGCCGGGCTCGGCGCAATCATTGGCGCGGTGCTGGCATTGACCGGCGCCGGTGGCGGCATCCTTGCGGTGCCGCTGCTGGTCTTCGGCTTGGGCCTGAGCATGGTCGAGGCGGCACCGATCGGCCTGCTCGCCGTTGGCCTGGCGGCGGCGGTGGGCGCCCTGCTCGGCTTGCGCGAAGGGCTGGTACGTTATCGCGCCGCCCTGTTCATCGCCCTGATCGGCATCGTCGCCTCGCCCTTTGGCCTGATGCTCGCGCATCAATTGCCCAATACACCCTTGGCCCTGGTGTTCGCCGGGGTACTGGTTTACGCCTGCCTGCGCATCTGGCGCAAGGCGGCCCGGCAACTGCGCGGCGAAGCCAATGACGCCCATCGTTTCATCGAGCCCTGCGTGCTCAACCCCTTGCAGGGCCGCTTGCGCTGGACCCTGCCCTGCGCCAGGGCCCTGGCCTTTACTGGGCTGATGTCGGGGTTGCTGTCCGGCCTGCTGGGCGTGGGCGGTGGTTTCGTGATCATCCCGGCATTGAACCGCTACACCAACCTGCGCATGACCAGCATCGTCGCCACCTCGCTGGCCGTGATCGCCCTGGTGTCCACCGGTAGCGTGGTGAGCGCCAGCGTGGCCGGAGTGATGCACTGGCAGGTGGGGGTGCCCTTCGCCATCGGTGCGGTCATCGGCCTGCTGCTGGCGCGGCCGCTCGCCGCCCGCATCGCCGGCCCACGCCTGCAGCAGCTTTTCGCTGTGGCGGGCTGGGCGGCCGCGTTGCTGCTGGCCGGCAAGGCGCTACTCGGCTAGCAGCTCATCCTGCTCGGCGGCGCACAGCGCCAGCAGGTAATCCCACACCACCCGCAGGCGCACCGACTTGTGCAGTTCGCGGCGGGTGCAGATCCAGTAGCTGCGCTGGATGGTTTCGCTGGGCAGCACCCGCACCAGCTTCGGGTCGTGGCGGGCCATGTAGTTGGGCAGCACGGCAATGCCCAGCCCGGCTTGGGCGGCGTGCTGCTGGGCGATCACGCTGGTGCTGCGAAATGCCACATTGGGTGTGCGGCAGAAACTGTTGAGGAACAGCAGTTCCTGGCTGAACAACAAGTCGTCGACGTAACCGATCCAGCTGTGCCGGGCCAGGTCTTCACGGTTGCGCAAGGGCGGCGCGCGGTCCAGGTAGGCTTGGCTGGCGTACAGCGCCAGGCGGTAGTCGGTGAGCTTGCGGGTGATCAGCAGGTCGGCGTTGGGGCGCTCCAGATGGATGCTGATTTCGGCCTCGCGGTTGAGGATGCTGACGAAGCGCGGCACCGCTACCAGCTCCACTTCCAGCCCCGGGTAGCGTTCGAACAACGCGTTCATGCGCGGGGTGAAGAACATGATGCCGATGCCTTCGGTGACCCCCAGGCGAATCTTGCCCAAGGGGGTGATGGCCTGGGTGATTTCCTCCTGCGCCAGCAGGGCGACGTTCTCCATGGCCTCGGCGTGCTTGAGCAGTGCCTGGCCGGAGGGGGTGAGGTCGTAGCCTTGGGCGTGCTGGACGAACAGCGCCGTGCCCAGGCTTTTCTCGATACTCTCGATATGCCGGGCAACGGTGCTGTGGGTGGTGTTGAGGCGCTTGGCGGCGGTCAGCAGCCGGCCACTGCGCTGCAACTCAAGGAAAAACCGCAGATCGTTCCAGTCGAACATGCTGATCCCTTTGGCTGTTCGTACTGGCCTCTTCGCGGGTAAACCCGCTCCCACAGGTGTTGCGCAGTTGCTGACAGCTGCGCTGGATCTGTGGGAGCGGGTTTACCCGCGAAGAGGCCGGCTCAGACAAACCGTTGTGCTAAAACGCACAACGGCTGCGCAAAATCTCGTGTTTCCTCGGCGAAATTAATCAATAAGATGGACCGGGACAAGAATAATAATCAGGCGCGAGGTTGCACATGCCATCAGCCGATTCTGTCTACGACTACGTGGTCGTGGGTGCCGGGCCCGCCGGTTGCCTGCTGGCCAACCGTCTGTCCGCCGACCCTGCCTGCCGCGTCCTGCTGCTGGAAGCCGGTGGTCGCGACAACTATCCCTGGATTCACATCCCCGTCGGTTATCTCTACTGCATCGGCAACCCCCGCACAGACTGGTGCTTCAAGACCGAGGCGCAACCCGGCCTGAACGGCCGCGCCCTGGGTTATCCACGGGGCAAGGTGCTCGGCGGCTGTTCCTCGATCAACGGCATGATTTACATGCGCGGCCAGGCTGCCGACTACGACCGTTGGGCCGAGCAAGGCAACGACGGCTGGGCATGGAAGGACGTGCTGCCGTTGTTCAAGCAAAGCGAAAACCACTTCGCCGGCGCCAGCGACAGCCATGGCGGTGACGGCGAATGGCGGGTCGAACAGCAGCGCTACAGCTGGCCGATCCTTGATGCCTTCCGTGATGCCGCCGAGCAGAGTGGCATCGCCAAGGTCGACGACTTCAACACCGGCGACAACGCCGGCTGTGGATACTTTCAGGTCAACCAGCGCCGCGGTGTGCGCTGGAACTCGGCCAAGGCTTTCCTCAAACCCATCCTCAAACGGCCCAATTTGACCGTATTGACCGGCGTCGAGGTCGATCAGGTGCTGCTCAACAACACCCGGGCCCGGGCGGTGAAAGCGCGTTGGCAAGGCGCGTGGCATGAGTTCGGCGCACGCCGGGAAATCATTCTTTGCGCAGGCTCCGTGGGTTCACCCGGCATCCTGCAGCGCTCAGGTATCGGCCCGCGCAAGCTGCTCGAAGGGCTGGGCATCGGCGTGCGGCACGACATGCCCGGCGTCGGCGGTAACCTGCAGGACCACCTGCAACTGCGGCTGATCTATCAGATCGACAACACCCGTACCCTCAACCAAATGGCCAACAGCCTGTGGGGCAAGCTGGGCATGGGCCTGCGTTACGCCTATGACCGCAGCGGCCCGCTGGCCATGGCGCCGAGCCAGCTGGGGGCATTCGTGCGTTCTGGCCCGGAGCAGGCCAGCGCCAACCTGCAGTATCACGTGCAGCCACTATCACTGGAGCGCTTCGGTGAGCCGCTGCATCGCTTCCCGGCCTTCACCGCCTCGGTGTGCAACCTGCGCCCGGTCAGCCGTGGGCGTATTGATATCCGCTCGGCGGACATGCACGCCGCACCCGTGATCGACCCCAACTACCTCAGTGCGCCCGAAGACCTGCAGGTGGCGGCAGATGCCATCCGCATGACCCGGCGCATCGTCCAGGCCCCTGCCCTGGCCGCCTTCGCCCCCCGCGAATACCTGCCTGGCCCCGCCCTGCAGAGTGAAGAAGACCTGCACCAGGCCGCCGGCCAGATCGGTACCACCATCTTTCACCCGGTGGGCACCTGCCGCATGGGCAATGGCGCGCTGGACGTTGTGGATAACCAGCTGCGCGTGTACGGCATTCCCGGCCTGCGCGTGGCCGACGCTTCGATCATGCCGCAGATCGTCTCCGGCAATACCTGTTCACCTACGTTGATGATCGCCGAGAAGGCGGCGCAACTGATCCTCAAGGGGGCCCGTACCCAGACCAACCTCAGCGACTCCAGCGCGATACCGACGCCCTGACCCGGGTGTTTGCAACAGCGACGGCGCGTGGTCGGAGGCCGTCGGCAGTGGAACAACAAGAATAATCACTGTGGCCCTCGGGCCGAGGACAGCAACGATGTCGGACTACATCCAGGAACAGGGGGCGGCGGCGAGCAGCTCCAGCGGTCGTGAAGAACGCAAGATCATTTTCGCGTCATCCCTCGGGACGGTGTTCGAGTGGTATGACTTTTTTCTCTATGGCGCGCTGGCCGCGGTCATCAGCAAGCAGTTCTTTGCTGGGGTCAACGACACCACCGCCTTCATCTTCGCCCTGATGGCCTTCGCCGCCGGCTTCCTGGTGCGCCCGTTCGGCGCCCTGGTGTTTGGTCGGCTGGGTGACATGATCGGGCGCAAGTACACCTTCCTGGTGACCATCGTGCTGATGGGCCTGTCGACCTTCGCGGTCGGCCTGCTGCCCACCTACGCCAGTATTGGTATTGCCGCACCGATCATCCTGGTGATACTGCGCATGCTCCAGGGCCTGGCCCTGGGCGGGGAATACGGCGGCGCCGCCACCTATGTGGCCGAGCACGCGCCGCACGGCAAGCGTGGTTTCCACACCGGCTTCATCCAGTCCACCGCCACCCTCGGCCTGCTGCTGTCGCTGACCGTGGTGCTGGCCAGCCGCTATATCAGCGGCGACCAGTTCGAGACCTGGGGCTGGCGCCTGCCGTTCCTGCTGTCGATCTTCCTGCTGGCGATCTCCACCTGGATCCGCATGAGCATGCATGAATCGCCAGCCTTCGTGAAAATGAAGGCCCAGGGCAAGGTGAGCAAGTCGCCGATTCGTGAGTCGTTCACCTCGTGGCCCAACCTCAAGGTGGTGCTGACCGCGCTGTTCAGCATCAACGCCGGGCAAGCGGTGACCTTCTATACCGCACAGTTCTACGTGCTGTTCTTCATGACCCAGATGCTCAAGATGGACCCGGCGCAAGCCAACACCCTGTTGATCATCAGCGTGATCATCGGCGCGCCGTTCTTCGTGTTCTTCGGCTGGCTGTCGGACCGCGTCGGGCGCAAGCCGATCCTGATGCTCGGCCTGCTGCTGGCCACCCTGTGCTACTTCCCGATGTTCAAGGCCCTGAGCCATTACGCCAACCCGCAGATCGACGCCGCCAGCCGCCAGGCCCCGATCGTGGTGAATGCCAACCCACAGGGCTGCACCTTCCAGTTCGACCCGGTGGGCAAGGCGCGCTTCGACAGCCCGTGCGACAAGGTCAAGACCTTCCTGGTCAAGCAGGGCCTGCCCTACAGCTCGGTTGACACCGCGGGCAGTGATGTTTCGGTGAGCATCGGCGACAAGACCATCAACGGCTTCGACGAAGCAGCCATGCGCAGCGCCATCGAGGCGGCCGGCTACCCGGCCAAGGCCGATCCCGCCCAGGTGAACCAGGTGATGGTAGTGGTGCTGATTGTCGCCATGATCCTGATTGCCACCATGACCTATGGGCCGCTGGCGGCGGTGATGGTCGAGTTGTTCCCTACCCGCATCCGCTACACCTCGATGTCCCTGCCCTATCACATCGGCAATGGCTGGTTCGGTGGCTTCCTGCCGACGGTATCGTTCGCGCTGGTGGTGTACACCGGGGATATCTTCTACGGGCTGTGGTACCCGGTTTTGATCACCGGGGTGAGCCTGGTGGTGGGGATTTTCTGCCTGAAAGAAACCAAGGATGTGGATATCGATAAGGTCTGAGTTTTTCACTGGGGCCTTCGCGGGTAAACCCGCTCCCACAAGTTCACGCGATACCGCTGTGGGAGCGGGTTTACCCGCGAAGAAGCCAGCAGCGATTTCAGCCCATAAAAAAACCGGCGTAAAAGCCGGTTTTTTTATAGCGCGAAAAAACTTATGCACGATTCTCGCAAAAACGTCATACAGAGAAATAAATAGCTAATTCAATCACTTAGCATCTATTTCAGACGACTCATGCAAAACTTGCTAACAAGTTATCCACAGATCGTCAGGCCGGCTGCTGCTCCGGATTTTCAGCCACTGGCGGCAGCGACCCCATGGCCCGTTGGGCCGCTTCGTTCCAGGCCTGGGCACGGTCGTTGAGCTCGGCAATGGCGCGTGGCCCGGTGCCGACCGCATACATCGGTTCGCCAATCACCACCTCGATGGTGCCCGAGCGCTTGCCCCAGCCTTCACGGGGCCAGAACTTGCCGGCGTTGTGGGCAACCGGCAGCACCGGTAGGCCCGCGTTCACCGCCAGGGCGGTACCGCCGCGGGAGAACTTGCCGATCTGGCCGTGAGGCACGCGGGTGCCTTCGGGGAAGATCAGCACCCAGGTGCCCTGCTTGAGCAGCTCGTCGCCTTGGCTGGCGACCTGGCGCAGGGCCTCTTTCGGGTTCTTGCGGTCGATGGCGATCGGCCGCAGCATGGCCATGGCCCAGCCGAAGAACGGCACGTACAGCAACTCACGCTTGAGCACCTGGCTCAGCGGCGAGAAATAGGCCGACAGGAAGAACGTCTCCCAGGTGCTCTGGTGGTTCGACAGGATCACGCAGGGCACCTTCGGTACGTTCTCGGCACCGGTGATCTTGTAATCGATGCCCAGGATCGTACGCACCAGGAACAGCGCGCAGCGGCACCAGTACACGTTGATGAACCGATAGCGCTTGGCGAACGGCAAGAACGGTGCAACGAAGAAGCTCAGCGAGCACCACAGCAGCGAACTGGTGCCCAACAGCAGGTAAAAAAGAAAGATTCTGATCGCCTGCAGGATCGACATAGTGGCATGTACCGTTGCGGGGCAGGCCCGCCTTAGGACAACGCGCCGCTGGGGCGCGCCGTTTAAATGAGTTGTCTGGCGATGGCGGCCAGATCGTCAAAAATCAGTGTGTTCTGCGGGATGCCTTTTTCAAGCGTCCGCTCACCCTTGCCGGTTTTCACCAGCACCGGTTGTGCATCGACGGCCAGCGCCGCCTCCAGGTCACCTTTGCTGTCACCGACGAACCAAACATCGGTCAGTGGCACCTGGTAGTGCTCGGCAATCGCCCGCAGCATGCCGGGCTTGGGCTTGCGGCATTCGCAGCCCTCGTCCGGCCCATGCGGGCAGTGCACGATATAGCCCACCTCGCCGCCCTGCTCGGCCACCAGTGCGCGCAGGCGCGCATGCATGGCCTCGAGAGTTGCCAGCGAGTAATAGCCGCGGGCAATGCCGGACTGGTTGGTGGCCACGGCCACCGTCCAGCCGGCCTTGCTCAACTGCGCGATGGCCTCGATCGAGCCGGGAATGGGGATCCACTCGTCCAGCGACTTGATGTAGGCGTCGGAGTCGTGATTGATCACCCCGTCACGATCGAGAATCAGCAGTTTCAAGGCTTACCCCAGCAGCGAAATGTCGGCAACGCCCAGGAACAGGCCGCGCAGGCGGCTGAGCAGGGCATAACGGTTGGCACGCACCTTGGCATCTTCGGCGTTGACCAGCACCGCCTCGAAGAAGGCGTCGACCGGGTCGCGCAGGGCGGCCAGGCGGGCCAGCGCTTCGTTGTACTGACGCGCGGCCGCCATCGGTTGCACGGCCTGGTCGGCCTGCTGGATGGCCGAGTACAGCGAGAACTCGTTGGCGTTGTCGAAGTACTTCGGCTCGACCTGGTCGGCGATGGCGCCTTCGGCCTTGCTCAGCAGGTTCGACACGCGCTTGTTCGCCGCCGCCAGGGCACCGGCTTCCGGCAGCTTGCGGAACGCCTGCACGGCCTGCACGCGCTGGTCGAAGTCCAGGGCGGAGCCCGGCTTCAGGGCACGCACCGACAGGTAGGTGGCAACGTCGATGCCTTCGTCTTCATAGCGCGCACGCAGGCGGTCGAAGATGAACTCCAGCACCTGCTCGGACAGGCCGGCGGCCTTGACCTTGGCACCGAACTGCTTGACCGCGAACTCGACCGCGCTGGTCAGGTCCAGGTCCAGTTGTTTCTCGATCAGGATGCGCAGCACGCCGAGGGCGGCACGGCGCAGGGCGTACGGGTCCTTGCTGCCGGTGGGCAGCATGCCGATGCCGAAGATGCCGACCAGAGTGTCGAGCTTGTCGGCGATGGCCACGGCAGCACCGGTGAGGGTCTGCGGCAGCTCGGCGCCAGCACCGCGCGGCATGTACTGCTCGTTCAGGGCCAGGGCGACGTCTTCTGGCTCGCCATCGTTGAGGGCGTAGTAGTAGCCGGCGATGCCCTGCATCTCAGGGAATTCGCCAACCATTTCCGAGGCCAGGTCGCACTTGGACAGCAGGCCGGCGCGGCCGGCGTTGGCGGCGCTGCCGCCGAGGTACGGGGCAATGAAAGCGGCCAGCTTGGAGACGCGCTCGGCTTTGTCGAACACGGTGCCCAGCTGAGCCTGGAACACCACGTTCTTCAGGCGTTCGTTGAAGCTTTCCAGAGGCTGCTTCTTGTCCTGCTTGAAGAAGAACTCGGCGTCGGTCAGGCGCGGGCGCACGACCTTTTCGTTACCTTGCACGATCTGCTTCGGATCGCGGCTCTCGACGTTGGCCACGGTGATGAAGCGCGGCAGCAGCTTGCCTTCGTTGTCCAGCAGGCAGAAGTACTTCTGGTTGTCCTGCATGGTGGTGATCAGGGCTTCCTGCGGCACTTCGAGGAAACGCTCCTCGAACGAGCACACCAGCGGCACCGGCCACTCGACCAGCGCGGTCACTTCGTCCAGCAGCGCCGGCGGCACGATCGCGGTGCCTTCCTGCTGCATGGCCAGTTCGGCGGTGCGCTTGCTGATCAGCTCGCGACGCTCGGCGAAGTCGGCCAGCACGTAGGCTTTGCGCAGGTCTTCGACGTAGTTGGCCGGGGTGGTGATGACCACGGTCTCAGGGTGGTGGAAGCGGTGGCCACGGGATTCACGGCCGGCTTTTTGCGCGAGGATGGTGCAGTCAACGACCTGATCGCCCAGCAGCATCACCAGCCACTGGGTCGGGCGCACGAATTCTTCACGGCTGGCGCCCCAGCGCATGCGCTTGGGAATCGGCAGGTCGTTGAGCGAGTCTTCGACGATGGTCGGCAGCAGGCTGGCGGTCGCCTTGCCCGGGATGTGCTGGGAGAAGCGCAGCTTCGCGCCGCTCTGGTCGATGTCCGACAGCTCCACACCGCACTTCTTGGCAAAGCCCAGGGCGGCCTGGGTCGGCTCGCCGTCCTTGAAAGCAGCCTGCATGGGTGGGCCATCGATGTTGATGCTGCGGTCTGGCTGCTGCACGTCGAGCTGGCGGATCAGCACGGCCAGGCGGCGCGGCGCGGCGTAGACCTGCTTGGCGGTGTAGTTCAGGCCGGCGGCCTGCAGGCCTTTCTCGATACCGGCGAGGAAGGCGTCGCCCAGCGACGACAGGGCCTTGGGTGGCAGCTCTTCGGTGCCCAGTTCAACCAGGAAATCTTGAGCACTCATTGTGCAGCCTCCAGCTTAGCCAACACTTCGTCACGCAGTTCAGGGGTGGCCATCGGGAAGCCCAGGCGTGCGCGGGCTTGCAGATAGCTTTGCGCCACGTCACGGGCGAGCGTGCGTACACGCAGGATGTAGCGCTGGCGCTCGGTTACCGAGATGGCGCGGCGGGCGTCCAGCAGGTTGAAGGTGTGCGAGGCCTTCAGGACCATTTCATAGGTCGGCAGCGGCAGCTCCAGCTTGATCAGGCGGTTCGCTTCGCTTTCATAGAAGTCGAACAGTTCGAACAGCTTCTCGACGTTGGCGTGCTCGAAGTTGTAGGTCGACTGCTCCACTTCGTTCTGGTGGAACACGTCGCCATAGGTGACCTTGCCGAACGGGCCGTCGGCCCACACCAGGTCGTAGACCGAGTCCACGCCCTGGATGTACATGGCCAGGCGCTCCAGGCCGTAGGTGATTTCACCGGTGACCGGGTAGCACTCGATGCCGCCGACCTGCTGGAAGTAGGTGAACTGGGTCACCTCCATGCCGTTCAGCCAGATTTCCCAGCCCAGGCCCCAGGCGCCGAGGGTTGGCGATTCCCAGTTGTCTTCGACGAAGCGAATGTCGTGAACCAGTGGGTCCAGGCCGATGGCTTTCAGCGAGCCCAGATACAGCTCCTGGAAGTTCGCCGGGTTCGGCTTGAGCACCACCTGGAACTGGTAGTAGTGCTGCAGGCGGTTGGGGTTTTCGCCATACCGCCCGTCGGCAGGGCGACGGCTAGGCTGCACATAGGCGGCGTTCCAGGTTTCCGGGCCGACGGCGCGCAGGAACGTGGCGGTATGGAAAGTGCCGGCGCCTACTTCCATATCGTAGGGCTGAAGCACCACACAACCTTGAGCTGCCCAGTAGTTCTGCAGGGCGAGGATCAGGTCTTGGAAGGTACGCACGGCTGGCGTAGGCTGGCTCACGAAATTCACCTGTATCTGGGGATGCGGATGTAAAGAGCGGGAGTATAACCCGTTTCGCCTCGCCCTCTACTCATTGGAGCCTTATGCCACGCTGCTTTTGGTGTTCCGACGACCCGTTGTACCAGGCCTACCACGATCAGGAGTGGGGAACGCCGCAACGTGACCCGGCGTTGCTGTTCGAGATGCTTTTGCTCGAAGGGTTCCAGGCGGGCTTGTCGTGGATCACGGTCTTGAAGAAGCGCGAGCGATATCGCGAGGTGTTGCACGGCTTCGACCCGCTGAAACTCTCGCAGCTCAGCGACGAGCGCATCGAGGAGCTGATGCTCGACCCCGGCATCATCCGCAACCGCCTCAAGCTCAAGGCCGTGCGGCGCAATGCGCTGGCCTGGCTGGCTGTGGATAACCCTGCCGAGTGGCTGTGGTCGTTCGTGGGCGGTGAGCCGAAGATCAACCATTTCGCCGGCCGCAGCGACGTACCGGCGGTCACCGAGGAAGCCAAGGCCATGAGCAAAGCCTTGCAGAAAGCCGGCTTCACCTTTGTCGGCCCGACCATCTGCTACGCCTTCATGCAGGCTACCGGCATGGTCATGGACCACACCACCGACTGCGATCGCTACGCCGCGCTGGTGCGCTGACGGGGTACAATGCGCGCCTTGCTGAAATAAGGAATTCGCCTGTGGAAAAGTTCAAGGGCGCCCTGATGGTCGGGGTGCTGCGACTGTTCGCCAAGTTGCCCTGGGGCGCGGTGCAGCGCGTTGGCGCCGGCATCGGCTGGCTGATGTGGAAGATCCCCAACGGCTCGCGCAATGTGGTGCGCATCAACCTGGCCAAGTGCTTCCCCGAGATGAACCCGGCCGAGCGTGAGCAACTGGTGGGCCGTGCGCTGAAAGACATCGGCAAGTCGTTCGTCGAAAGTGCCTGCGCCTGGATCTGGCCGCCGCAACGCTCGCTGGAGCTGGTTAAGGAAGTGCACGGCCTGGAAGTGCTGGAGCAGGCCCTGGCCTCGGGCAAGGGCGTGGTCGGCATCACCAGCCACCTGGGCAACTGGGAAGTGCTCAACCACTTCTATTGCAACCAGTGCAAACCGATCATTTTCTACCGCCCGCCGAAGTTGAAAGCCGTGGATGACCTGCTGCGTGAGCAGCGCGTGCAGATGGGCAACCGCGTGGCGCCTTCGACCAAGGAAGGCATTCTCAGCGTCATCAAGGAAGTGCGCCGTGGTGGCCAAGTGGGTATTCCGGCCGACCCGGAGCCGGCCGAGTCCGCCGGGGTGTTCGTGCCGTTCCTGGGGACCCAGGCGCTGACCAGCAAGTTCGTGCCGAACATGTTGGCCGGTGGCAAGGCAGTGGGGGTGTTCCTGCATGCCCTGCGCCTGCCGGATGGTTCGGGCTTCAAGGTGTTCCTTGAGGCGGCGCCGGAAGAGATGTACAGCACCGACGTCAACGTGTCGGCAGCGGCGATGAGCAAAGTGGTCGAGCGCTATGTGCGCGAGTACCCGAGCCAGTACATGTGGAGCATGAAGCGCTTCAAGAAGCGCCCGGCCGGCGAGCCGCGCTGGTACTGAGTTATCCACTGCCCCTGCTTTAGCAGGGGCTCTGTGGGAGCGGGTTTACCCGCGAAGCAGGCGCTGCGGTGCATGGCACCGGCTTCGCCGGTGTTCGCGGGTGAACCCGCTCCCACAGAGACTGCGTCAAGTCGATGTTTTGCTGAGCTTCTTGAGAAACACCGTCATCTCCTTCTCGGCCTGCTTGTCCCCATGGGCCTGCGCCGCCTCGATCCCCTCCTCCCAGGCCCTGCGCGCCCCAGCCAAGTCCCCCTGCAGCTGATACGCCTTGCCCAGCAGTTTCCACGCCGCCGAATACTTCGGGTCCTGCTTCACGCAACTGGCCAGGTGCACCGCCGCCTCAGCGCCATTGCCTTCATCCAGCCAGGCCTTGCCCAGGCCGAAGCGCAGCAGCGGGTTATCCACACCCTTGGCCAGCATCTTCTCCAGCGATTCGCGCATTGGTTTTTCTCCCGGATCCATGATGTTGCGGGCGCCTGTGGGAGCGGGTTCACCCGCGAATGCGTTGGTGAATCAATAATCGCATTCGCGGGTAAACCCGCTCCCACAGGGGGTCGGTTATCTCTTTTAGAAGAAGCTCAAGCCCACGTGGAACAGCTTCTCCACGTCCCGAATATGCTTTTTATCCACAACGAACAGGATCACATGGTCGCCCGACTCGATCACCGTGTCGTCATGGGCGATCAGCACTTCTTCGTCGCGGATGATCGCGCCGATGGTGGTGCCCGGCGGCAGGGCAATGTCCTCGATGGCCTTGCCCACCACCTTGCTCGACTTCGCATCGCCATGGGCCACGGCCTCGATGGCCTCGGCCGCGCCACGGCGCAGCGAGTGCACGCTGACGATATCGCCGCGGCGCACGTGGGCCAGCAGTGTGCCGATGGTGGCCAGCTGCGGGCTGATTGCGATGTCGATGTCGCCACCCTGCACCAGGTCGACATAGGCCGGGTTGTTGATGATGGTCATCACCTTGCGCGCGCCTAGGCGCTTGGCCAGCAGCGACGCCATGATGTTGGCCTCGTCGTCGTTGGTCAGGGCCAGGAAGATGTCGGCGTCGGCGATGTTCTCTTCGAGCATCAGGTCCTTGTCCGAGGCGCTGCCCTGCAGCACCACGGTGCTTTCCAGGGTGTCGGAAAGGTGCCGGCAGCGCGCCGGGTTCATCTCGATGATCTTCACCTGGTAGCGGCTCTCGATGGCCTCGGCCAGGCGCTCGCCGATCTGCCCGCCACCGGCGATCACCACGCGCTTGTTGGTTTCGTCGATGCGCCGCAGTTCGCCCATCACCGCACGGATGTCCTTCTTCGCGGCAATGAAGAACACTTCGTCGTCGGCTTCGATCACCGTGTCGCCGCGGGGCGTGATCGGCCGGTCGCGGCGGAAGATCGCCGCCACGCGGGTGTCGACGTTGGGCATGTGGGCGCGGATCTGGCGCAGTTGCTGGCCCACCAACGGCCCGCCGTAATAGGCCCTGACCGCCACCAGCTGGGCCTTGCCCTCGGCGAAGTCGATCACCTGCAGCGAACCTGGGTGTTCGATCAGGCGCTTGATGTAGTTGGTCACCACCTGCTCGGGGCTGATTAGCACGTCCACCGGGATGTGGTCGTTGTCGAACAGCTCTTCGCGGGTGAGGTAGGCCGATTCGCGCACCCGGGCGATCTTGGTCGGGGTGTGGAACAGCGAGTAGGCCACCTGGCAGGCGACCATGTTGGTCTCGTCGCTGTTGGTCACCGCCACCAGCATGTCGGCGTCGTCGGCGCCGGCCTGGCGCAGCACCGTCGGCAGCGATGCGCGGCCCTGCACGGTACGGATGTCCAGGCGGTCGCCCAGGTCGCGCAGGCGCTCGCTGTCGGTGTCGACCACGGTGATGTCGTTGGCTTCGCTGGCCAGGTGTTCCGCCAGCGTACCGCCTACCTGCCCCGCGCCGAGGATGATGATCTTCATCCACTACTCCCTAGGTTCTTGTGCTTACCGCGAGGCGGCGATCTTGATCAGCTTGGCATAGTAGAAACCGTCGTGGCCGCCCTCCTGGGCCAACAGCTGGCGCCCGTGGGGCTGACGCAGGCCGGCCTCGGTCGCCAGGTCCAGCTCGCGGGCACCGGGGGTGCGGGCCAGGAAGGCGTCGATCACTTCGGTGTTCTCGGTGGGCAGGCTGGAGCAGGTGGCGTACAGCAGCATGCCGCCCACTTCCAGGGTCGGCCACAGGGCATCGAGCAGTTCGCCTTGCAGCGCGGCCAGGGCCGGGATGTCGTCGGCCTGGCGGGTCAGCTTGATGTCCGGGTGGCGGCGGATCACGCCGGTAGCCGAGCAGGGGGCGTCGAGCAGGATGCGCTGGAACTGTTTGCCGTCCCACCAGCTGGCGGTGTCGCGGGCGTCGCAGGCGATCAGCTCGGCATCGAGCTTGAGGCGGTCGAGGTTCTCGCGCACGCGGGTCAGGCGCTTGGCCTCGAGGTCGATGGCGACCATGTGCGCAAGCTTCGGCTCGGCTTCGAGCAGGTGGCAGGTCTTGCCGCCCGGGGCGCAGCAGGCGTCGAGCACGCGTTGGCCGGGGGCCAGCTCCAACAGGTCGGCGGACAACTGCGCGGCTTCGTCCTGCACGCTGACCCAACCCTCGGCGAAGCCCGGCAGGCCGCGCACGTCGCAGGCTTCGGCCAGCACGATGCCGTCACGGCTGTACTGGCAGGCACTGGCCTGGATACCGGCCTCGGCCAGCAGGGCGAGGTAAGCGTCGCGGCTGTGGTGGCGGCGGTTGATGCGCAGGATCATCGGCGGGTGGGCGTTGTTGGCGGCGCAGATGGCTTCCCATTGCTCCGGCCAGAAGGCCTTGAGCGACTTCTGCAGCCAGCGCGGGTGGGCGGTGCGCACCACCGGGTCGCGCTCCATGTCGGCGAGCAGTGCCTCGCCCTCGCGCTGGGCGCGGCGCAGCACGGCATTGAGCAGGGCCTTGGCCCACGGTTTTTTCAGCTTGTCGGCGCAGCCTACGGTTTCGCCGATGGCGGCGTGGGCCGGGATGCGGGTGTAGAACAGCTGGTACAGGCCGACCAGCAGCAGCGCCTGCACATCGGCGTCGGCGGCTTTGAACGGCTTCTGCAACAGTTGTGCGGCCAGCAGGTCCAGGCGCGGCTGCCAGCGGGCGGTGCCGAAGGCCAGGTCCTGGGTGAGGCCACGGTCGCGATCATCGACCTTGTCCAGTTGCGCCGGTAGCGAGCTGTTCAGCGAAGCCTTGCCGCTGAGCACGGCGGCCAAGGCACGGGCGGCAGCCAGACGTGGATTCATTGGCCGAGCACCTTGCCACTGGCGAATTTCTCGCGGCGGCTGTTGAACAGGTCGGCGAAGTTGAGGGCCTTGCCCCCCGGCAGTTGCAGGCGGGTCAGGCTCAGGGCCTGCTCACCGCAGGCAACCACCAGGCCGTCCTTGCTGGCCGACAGGATTGCGCCTGGGGCGCCCTGGGCTGTGGACAAGTTGGCGGCCAGGACCTTCACGCTTTCGCCGTCCAGGGTGCTGTGGCACACCGGCCAGGGGTTGAAGGCGCGGATCAGGCGCTCAAGCTCGACGGCCGGACGGCTCCAGTCGATGCGCGCTTCGTCTTTGTTCAGCTTGTGTGCGTAGGTGGCCAGGGCATCGTCTTGCACTTCACCTTGCAGGCTGCCATCGGCCAGGCCGGCGATGGCCTGGATCACCGCAGGCGGGCCCATTTCGGCGAGGCGGTCGTGCAAGGTGCCGCCGGTGTCGTCGGCGCTGATCGGCGTGACCACTTTGAGCAGCATCGGGCCGGTATCCAGGCCAGCCTCCATGCGCATCACGGTCACGCCGCTCTCGGCGTCACCCGCCTCCACGGCACGTTGGATCGGTGCCGCACCGCGCCAGCGCGGCAGCAGCGAGGCATGGCTGTTGATGCAACCCAGGCGCGGGATATCCAGCACCGCTTGCGGCAGGATCAGGCCGTAGGCGACCACCACCATCAGGTCCGGCTGCAGCGCGGCGAGCTCGGCTTGCGCATCGGCGTTGCGCAGGGTTTGCGGCTGGTACACCGGGATGTCATGGGCCACGGCCAGGGCCTTGACCGCGCTCGGCATGAGCTTCTGGCCACGGCCGGCGGGGCGGTCCGGCTGGGTGTAGACGGCCACGATCTCGTACGGGCTGTCGAGCAGGGCCTTGAGGTGTTCGGCGGCAAACTCAGGGGTGCCAGCAAAGACGATGCGCATGGAGTTCTCGCTTCTCGAAAAAGAAAAAGGCTTGCCGGAGCAAGCCTTCTGGAAGGTGGGGATCAGGCTTGCTGGCGGTGCTGCTTTTCCAGCTTCTTCTTGATCCGGTCGCGTTTGAGCTGCGACAGGTAGTCGACGAACAGCTTGCCGTTAAGGTGATCGAATTCGTGCTGCACGCACACCGCCAGCAGGCCTTCGGCTTCGAGCTCATAGGGCTTGCCGTCGCGGTCCTGGGCCTTGACCCGGACACGCAGCGGGCGGTCGACGTTTTCGTAGAAGCCCGGCACCGACAGGCAGCCTTCCTGGTACTGGCCCATGTCGTGGGTCAGTTCTTCGACGCTGGGGTTGATGAAGACGCGCGGCTCGCTGCGATCTTCGCTCAGGTCCATCACCACGACTTGCTGGTGGACGTTGACCTGAGTCGCCGCCAGGCCGATGCCTGGGGCCTCGTACATGGTTTCGAACATGTCGTCGATCAGCTGACGCAGGGCGTCGTCGAACACCGTTACCGGTTTGGCAATGGTACGCAGGCGCGGATCGGGGAATTCGAGAATGTTCAAAATGGCCATAGGGGTCAGGCAGTCACTGTGCGGTCGGTTGAAAACTGAGCACACATAATAAAGGGAAAAGGTGGCCAAGGCACCTGTGAAAGCTCGGCTAGGGTGTGAAAGGGCGGCTTATTGCCGATTTGATGGACAGCTTTTCAAAGCGTTATCAACACAGTTATCCACAGCTTGTGCCACGCCGATGGCCCCTTTTCGATCAAGGATGATCCCCTATGACTACACCCCGTTCGTCGCCTTGCCCGCCTGCCGAACTGGAGGCACGGCTGCGTCTGCATCGCCTCCCCGACACCGGCCTGCGCCGTTTCCATACCCTCATCGAAGCCTTCGGCAATGCCTCGTCGGCACTCAGTGCGCCGGCCAGTGCCTGGCGTGCGCTGGGGCTGCCTGCTGCCAGCATCGATGCCCGGCGCAGCCCCGAGGTGCGCGACGGTGCATTGGCTGCAATGGCCTGGTTAGAGCGTCCGGGCCAGCATTTGCTGATGTGGGACGGGCCTGGCTATCCCGCGTTGCTCGGTGAAATCGACGACCCGCCGCCCTTGCTGTTCGTCGCCGGCGACCCGGCTTTGCTGGAGCGCCCGCAGCTGGCGATAGTGGGCAGCAGGCGTGCTTCACCTCCGGCGCTGGATACTGCAGGCGCGTTCGCGCGTTGCCTTGCGCAAGCCGGTTTCACCATCACCAGCGGGCTGGCGCTGGGCGTTGACGGTGCCGCTCATCGGGCGGCATTGCAGGCCGGCGGGCACACTATCGGGGTGCTCGGCACGGGGTTGCAAAAACTTTATCCACAGCGCCACCGCGACCTCGCCCGAGCGATGCTCGACAGCGGTAGCGCGCTGGTTTCCGAGTACCCCCTGGACGCCGGGCCGTTGGCCGGCAACTTCCCCAGGCGTAACCGGATCATCAGCGGGCTGTCGCTGGGTGTGCTGGTGGTCGAGGCGAGCATTGCCAGTGGCTCGTTGATCACCGCCCGGCTTGCCGCCGAACAAGGGCGCGAGGTGTATGCCATCCCCGGTTCCATTCACCATCCCGGCGCCAAGGGCTGTCACCAACTGATCCGCGACGGTGCGTTGCTGGTCGAGAGCGTGGAACAGATCCTCGACAGCCTGCGCGGCTGGCAGAACCTGCCGCCCGCGCCTGTGGGCAAACCCGACCATCCCCTGCTCGCCTTGCTCCACGCTGCGCCCCACACTACCGAGGGCTTGGCCCACAGCAGCGGCCAGCCGTTGGCCCAGGTGCTGGCCAGCCTGACCGAGCTGGAGCTTGAGGGCCGGGTGAGTAATGAAGCCGGGCGTTGGTTTGCAAGGTCCGGCTAAGTAAACTGCGCGCAAGGCTTATATGTGGAGTGACAACAAATGGTGAGCAGTTGGCGTGTGCAACAAGCCGCGCGTGAGATCAAGGCGGGTGCGGTGATCGCCTATCCAACGGAAGCGGTCTGGGGCCTGGGCTGCGACCCGTGGAACGAAGACGCGGTGTATCGCCTGCTGGCGCTCAAGTCGCGGCCTGTGGATAAAGGCCTGATCCTGGTCGCTGACAGCATCCACCAGTTCGACTTCCTGTTCGAGGACTTCCCCCAGGACTGGATCGACCGCATGGCCGCCACCTGGCCGGGGCCGAACACCTGGTTGGTACCGCACCAGGACCTGCTGCCCGAGTGGGTGACCGGGCAGCATGACAGCGTGGCGCTGCGGGTCAGTGATCATCCACAGGTGCGTGAGCTGTGCGCGTTGGTCGGGCCGTTGATTTCCACGTCCTGCAACCCGGCCGGGCGCCCGGCGGCCAAGAGCCGGTTGCGGGTGGAGCAGTATTTCCACAAGCAGCTGGACATGGTGCTGGGTGGGGCGCTGGGGGGGCGGAAGAATCCGAGCCTGATCCGGGATCTGGCAACCGGTGAAGTTGTGCGCCCGGGCTGATATTCCACGGCTTGCACTGGACCTTCTGTGGGAGCGGGTTTACCCGCGAAGAAGCCACCGCGGTGTATGGCACCGGCTGCGCCGGTGTTCGCGGGTAAACCCGCTCCCACAGGGATTCTCAGTCACTCAGGACTTTCTGATTTTTCTTCCCAAGGCTGCCCATTTCGAATTCAGAGAAATATCCTACGCACTCTGTCGCCTGTCATTACCTTCTCACTGGGAACTCCTGCCACTAGGCTCCAGACCGTCGCCGAATAACTTGGCGACCGGGTGTGGTAACCCGAGCTGGGAGAGATCTTGGCAGTCAATGGTGGCTGCATGCGGGAGGCCTCGTGCCTGCCGGGTTTTGAGATCTCTCCCGGTTTACCACCCCGTATGCAGCTGCCACCTATCCGTGTGGTAACGGATGCGTGTCGGCCTAGACGCGAGATCTCATGATGAAAAAGATCGTCCCGGATCCACCACTCCCCAACACCTCCGCCCACCCCTTCGGCCGCTGCGATGCAGGCCATCCGCCCCTCTTTTTCGTGAACCCTGATGTCCCAGCACACGACGCCCTGGTGCATGTAGCGCTCTACCTGCGCTGCGCCTACGACACCGGCATCAAGGCGCTCGACCACCTGCGGGATGAGGGGCGGGGCATGTACTGGTCCAGCCTGCATTCGCTGGAAATGGCGGAGGGGTTGGTGGAGGCGATGCTTGAGGGCATCGAGTCGGCGCCACCAGTCAAGAATTCCACCGGCTGAACTGACGCAATCGCGGGGCAAACCCCCCCCCCCCCCCCCCAAAAGGGAGGGGGAGGGGGGGGGGGGGGCCCCCCCGAGAGGCCGTGAGT
>NZ_JBDJLM010000010.1:0-103686 GCF_039673365.1 Pseudomonas sp. TWI923
GGATCGCGCAATGTCTGAAGCAAGCGCCGTTCCCGTGGGAGCGGGCTTGCCCCGCGATGCTTTCGCAAGTGAGGCCCCGATGCTCAACCTCACCCCTTGGCTAAACGCCCCCGCCTGGTACATCGCCTTCTCCGGTGGCCTCGACTCCACCGTCCTCCTGCACCTGCTGGCCGATTACGCCCGCAACCACCCCGCGCCGCCGCTGCGTGCCGTCCATGTGCATCATGGTCTGCAAGCTGCCGCCGATGCATGGCCCGCCCACTGCAGAACCGTCTGTGATGCCCTGGGCATCGAACTCGACGTCATTCACGTTCAGGTAGGCCAGGGTGCCAGCCTTGAGCAGGCTGCCCGCGATGCCCGCTACGCGGCCTTCGAAAAGCTGCTCGCCCCAGGCGCCGTGCTGTTCACCGGCCAGCACCGTGACGATCAGGCCGAGACTTTGCTGTTCCGTCTGCTGCGCGGTGCCGGGTTGCGTGGCCTGTCGGCCATGCCCGAGGTGCGGCCGCTGGGGCAGGGCGGGCTGGTTCGCCCGATGCTCAAACTGTCGCGCGCGCAATTGCAGGCCTATGCCCGGAGCAAGGGGCTGGTGTGGGTCGATGATCCCACCAATACCGACACCACCTTCGCCCGCAACTACCTGCGTAGCGAGGTGTTGCCGCTGCTGAGGCAGCGCTGGCCCCAGGCCGAAGCGAGCCTGGCGCGCAGCGCCGAGCACCTGGGGGAGGCATTGGGCCTGCTCGATGAACTGGCCACAGACGACCTGGCGACGGCCTGCGGCAATGCGCCGCTGCCCTGGCTCGGGCTGGACTCCCTCGACCTTGCCACCCTCGCGGCGTTGTCGCCAGCGCGCCAGCGCAATGCCCTGCAATGCTGGCTTGGCCGCCGCACCCGGTTGCCCGACAGCCGCCACTGGGCGGGCTGGAACGACCTGCGCGACGCTGCAGCCGACGCCCGGCCGGTGTGGCGCCTTACCGACGGCGAGTTGAAGCGCAGCCACGGACGCATCTGGTGGTTGAGTGGCGAGTGGCAGCGCGCGCCATCGGGGGAGCCGGCCTGGCAGGATCCGACCCAGCCGCTGGCATTGCCGGGCAACGGCCAGGTGCGGTTGGCTGCGCAATCAGTCGCTACGGGCCTGCGCATCGCCTATCGCCGGGGCGGCGAAGTGCTGGACCTTCCCGGTCGTGGCCGGCGCGACCTCAAGCGTCTGCTCAACGAGTTGCAGATCCCGCATTTCGTGCGCCCGCGTCTGCCGTTGCTGTATCAGGGCGAGCGGCTGTTGGCGGTGGCCAACCTGCCCGAACTGGGGGCGGCAAATTGCCAGTTGCACTGGCAGCCGCCGACCAGCGTGCAAGGTTTGAGCTGAAGGGTACATTCCGGTAGACTACCCTCCCTTCTTGATACAACTTCTGTGGGTTCCTCGAAAACACAGGGGTTGCCGATTACCAAGCAGTTTTTTGCTGGGCTGATTCTTAAAATGACGAGCGAGCTCCATGCCGGGGATACCCCTGGTCTGTACAGACGCGGCAGTTGTTCGAGATGCACTGTGATTGACGCAGGTGATCGGGGGCTTCGGCCTTCCTTCGCTTTCTCCGGCGGCGCGTGCCGCCTTAACGCAGACTTCTAGGGTTTTTCATGACGCGCTACATATTCGTCACGGGCGGTGTTGTTTCTTCATTGGGGAAAGGCATTGCCTCGGCTTCCCTGGCGGCCATCCTGGAAGCGCGGGGGCTCAAAGTCACCATGCTCAAGCTGGACCCGTACATCAACGTCGACCCGGGCACCATGAGCCCGTTCCAGCACGGTGAAGTATTCGTCACCCACGACGGCGCCGAGACCGATCTCGACCTGGGCCACTACGAGCGGTTCATCCGCACCACGATGACCCAGAACAACAACTTCACCACCGGCCGTATCTACGAGCACGTGCTGCGCAAAGAGCGCCGTGGTGACTACCTGGGCGCGACCATCCAGGTCATCCCGCACATCACCGACGAAATCAAGCGCCGCATCATCAAGGGCGCCGGCGATGCCGACGTCGCGCTGGTCGAGATCGGCGGCACCGTGGGTGACATCGAATCGCAGCCGTTCCTCGAGGCCATCCGCCAGCTGCGCGTTGAAGTGGGCTCCAAGCGCGCCATGCTGATGCACCTGACGCTGGTGCCGTACATCGCCACCGCCGGTGAGACCAAGACCAAGCCGACCCAGCACTCGGTCAAGGAGCTGCGCTCCATCGGCTTGCAGCCTGACGTGCTGATCTGCCGTTCCGACCACCCGGTCGACGCCTCGTCGCGTCGCAAGATCGCGCTGTTCACCAACGTCGAAGAGCGTGCGGTGATTTCGCTGGAAGACGTCGACACCATCTACAAGATCCCTGGCGTACTGCACGCACAAGGCCTGGACGACTTCGTCGTCGAGCGCTTCGCCCTGCAGTGCAACAGCGCCGACCTGTCCGAGTGGGACAAGGTGGTCGATGCCAAGCTCAATCCTGAGCAGGAAGTGACCATCGCCATGGTCGGCAAGTACATGGAGCTGCTGGACGCGTACAAGTCGCTGATCGAAGCGATGAGCCACGCCGGCATCACCAACCGCACCAAGGTCAACCTGCGCTACATCGACTCCGAAGACATCGAGAACCAGGGCACCAGCCTGCTCGAAGGCGCCGATGCCATCCTGGTCCCGGGCGGTTTCGGCCTGCGCGGCGTGGAAGGCAAGATCACCGCGGTGCAGTACGCCCGTGAGAACAAGGTCCCGTACCTGGGCATCTGCCTCGGCATGCAGGTGGCCGTGATCGAGTTCGCCCGTAACGTGATGGGCTGGAAAGACGCCAACTCCACCGAGTTCGACCGCAACAGCGGCCACCCGGTCGTCGGCCTGATCACCGAGTGGGCAGACGCCACCGGCGCGGTCGAGACCCGTACCGAAGCCTCCGACCTGGGCGGCACCATGCGCCTGGGCGCACAGGACTGCCAGCTGGCATCGGGCTCGAAAGTGCACGACTGCTACGGCAAGGACATCATCACCGAGCGTCACCGTCACCGCTACGAAGTGAACAACAACCTGCTGCCACAACTGGTCGATGCCGGCCTGGTGGTCTCGGGTCGTTCCGAAGACGGCGCGCTGGTGGAAGTGGTCGAGTCCAAGGACCACCCATGGTTCGTCGCCTGCCAGTTCCACCCGGAGTTCACCTCGACGCCACGTGACGGCCACCCGCTGTTCAGCGGCTTCGTCAAGGCAGCCCTGGCACAGAAGAACAAGGCCTGATCCATGACTCAGAAGATCATTCGCGTCGGTAACATCGAGATCGCCAACGACAAGCCGTTCGTCCTGTTCGGCGGCATGAACGTCCTGGAATCCCGTGACCTGGCCCTGAAGGTCTGCGAGGAGTACGTGCGGGTGACCGAGAAACTCGGCATCCCGTACGTGTTCAAGGCCAGCTTCGACAAGGCCAACCGCTCGTCGGTGACCTCGTACCGTGGCCCGGGCATGGAAGAAGGCCTGAAGATCTTCGAAGAGATCAAGCAGACCTTCAACGTGCCGGTGATCACCGACGTGCACGAGCCCTACCAGTGCGAGCCGGTGGCCAAGGTGTGCGACATCATCCAGTTGCCGGCATTCCTGTCGCGCCAGACCGACCTGGTGGTGGCGATGGCCAAGACCGGCGCGGTGATCAACATCAAGAAGGCGCAGTTCCTTGCGCCCCACGAGATGAAGCACATCCTCGCCAAGTGCGTCGAAGCCGGCAACGACCAGCTCATCCTGTGTGAGCGCGGTTCGAGCTTCGGCTACAACAACCTGGTGGTGGACATGCTCGGCTTCGGCATCATGAAGCAGTTCGAGTACCCGGTGTTCTTCGACGTCACCCACTCGCTGCAGACCCCGGGCGGCCGTGCCGACTCCGCCGGTGGCCGCCGTGCCCAGGTCACCGACCTGGCCAAGGCTGGCATGAGCCAGGGCCTGGCCGGGCTGTTCCTCGAAGCCCACCCGGACCCGGACAACGCCAAGTGCGATGGCCCGTGCGCCCTGCGCCTGGACAAGCTGGAACCGTTCCTCGCCCAGCTCAAGCAGTTGGACGACCTGGTGAAAAGTTTTCCGACGGTAGAAACCGCGTAAAGCTCATTTCTCGGGTAAAGTACCGCCCGTTCCAACCCCTGACCTATCGGTCAGGGGCTCCCTTCCCCAGGCCTGCCCGTGCCATGTCGCCTGGTGAACGGCAAGAATTCCCAAAAGTTGCGTTAGTTTCGTCAATTCTGGAGTGCTTACAACAATGGCAAAGATCGTCGACATCAAAGGTCGTGAAGTTCTCGATTCCCGTGGCAACCCCACCGTGGAAGCCGACGTGCTGCTCGACAACGGCATCATCGGCAGCGCCTGCGCGCCGTCGGGTGCTTCCACTGGCTCGCGCGAAGCGCTGGAGCTGCGTGATGGCGACAAGAGCCGTTACCTGGGCAAGGGCGTGCTGAAGGCCGTCGCCAACATCAACGGCCCGATCCGCGAGCTGCTGCTGGGCAAGGACCCGGCTGACCAGAAGGCCCTGGACCGCGCCATGATCGAACTGGACGGTACCGAGAACAAGGCCAAGCTGGGCGCCAACGCCATCCTGGCTGTCTCGCTGGCTGCCGCCAAGGCTGCCGCCCAGGACCTGGACCTGCCGCTGTACGCGCACATCGCCAACCTCAACGGCACCCCGGGCCAGTACTCCATGCCGGTTCCGATGATGAACATCATCAACGGCGGTGAGCACGCCGACAACAACGTCGACATCCAGGAGTTCATGGTGCAGCCGGTTGGCGCCAAGACCTTCTCCGACGGCCTGCGCATGGGCACCGAAATCTTCCACCACCTCAAAGCCGTGCTCAAGGCCCGTGGTCTGAACACCGCTGTAGGTGACGAAGGCGGCTTCGCGCCGAACCTGGCGTCCAACGAAGACGCCCTGGGCGCCATCGCCGAAGCCGTAGAGAAAGCCGGCTACAAACTGGGCACCGACGTGACCCTGGCCCTGGACTGCGCCGCTTCCGAGTTCTACGAAGACGGCAAGTACAACCTGTCCGGTGAAGGCAAGTCGTTCGACGCCGAAGGTTTCGCCGAGTACCTCAAAGGCCTGACCGAGCGTTTCCCGATCATCTCGATCGAAGACGGCCTGGACGAGTCCGACTGGGCTGGCTGGAAAATCCTCACCGACAAGATCGGCGAGAAAGTCCAGCTGGTGGGCGACGACCTGTTCGTTACCAACACCAAGATCCTCAAGGAAGGCATCGAGAAGGGCATCGGTAACTCGATCCTGATCAAGTTCAACCAGATCGGCTCGCTGACCGAAACCCTGGAAGCCATCCAGATGGCCAAGGCCGCCGGCTACACCGCGGTGATTTCGCACCGTTCGGGTGAAACCGAGGACTCGACCATTGCCGACCTGGCCGTTGGTACCGCTGCTGGCCAGATCAAGACCGGCTCGCTGTGCCGCTCCGACCGCGTCAGCAAGTACAACCAGCTGCTGCGTATCGAAGAGCAACTGGGTGCCAAGGCCGTCTACCGTGGCCGCGCCGAGTTTCGCGGCTGAGCAAGAGATGGTAAAAAGGCAGCAGCCGAGGCAGCCTGAACATTCGTACTGAATGTTCAGATGCTTCACACGGGTTTCTGTCGACGAAGCCTGGCCTCGGCCAGGCTTCGTGCTATCGGAAGCTCGCTGCGGCGGCCTTATACCCTGGATATCTTCATGCGCAGTCCCTATTGGTTGTTTCTCGTTCTGCTCCTGCTGCTCGGCGGCCTGCAATATCGCCTTTGGGTGGGTAATGGCAGCCTGGCACAAGTGACCGAGCTCAAGCAGCAAATTGACGAACAGCACGCCGAGAACGAACGGCTGCTGGAGCGTAATCGTGTGCTCGATGCGGAGGTCCTGGAGCTGAAGAAAGGTATGGAGACCGTGGAAGAACGGGCTCGTCATGAACTGGGGATGGTCAAAGAGGGCGAAACCCTCTACCAGTTGCCGCAAAAATGACTCAGCAATTGCCGGCCTTCTGGGCCGTGATTCCCGCCGCGGGCGTTGGTGCCCGCATGGCTGCCGACCGGCCCAAGCAGTATCTGCAGTTGGGCGGGCAGACAATCCTCGAGCATAGCCTCGACTGTTTTCTAGGCCACCCTGCGCTCAAGGGCGTGGTGGTCAGCATTGCCGATCAAGACCCGTACTGGCCCGGCCTGCGCTGTGCCAGCGATGGGCGCATCCAGCGTGCCCCGGGCGGGCGCGAGCGTGCCGACTCGGTGCTCAATGCCTTGCTGTTGCTGCATGCCCAGGGTGCGTCGGACGACGACTGGGTACTGGTGCACGATGCGGCGCGGCCGAACCTGGCACGCAGCGACCTGGACCGGTTGTTGAGCGAGTTGGCCGATGACGCCGTGGGTGGCTTGTTGGCGGTCCCGGCGCGGGACACCCTCAAGCGTGCCGGCGCCGATGGCCGGGTGAGCGCCACGGTGGATCGCAGTACCGTCTGGCTGGCGTATACGCCGCAGATGTTCCGTCTGGGGATGCTGCACCGGGCGCTGGCCGAGTGCCTGGTGTCGGATGTGGCGGTCACCGATGAGTCCTCCGCCATCGAGTGGGCCGGCTACGCGCCACGGCTGATCGAAGGGCGCAGCGACAACATCAAGGTGACCCGGCCGGAAGACCTGGAGTGGTTGCGTCAGCGCTGGGCGACTCGCCGCTAAAGGTCATCTGCCTGTAATGGCCTCTTCGCGGGTTAACCCGCGCCCACAGGACGGTCACTGACGTCAGGTGGGGGGAAATCCTGGGGGGGCGGGTTTACCCGCGAAGAGGCCCGTACAACCAGCCGCTATCATCAGCCCTGCCGATACTCCGGCAACAGCGCCAACCCTTCCTTCAGATAATCCACCAACCGTCGCACCTTCGGCGACAGATGCCGCTGCTGCGGATAAAGCGCCCATACCGCCGTGTTCGGTGGCTGGTGCCCCTCCAGCAACGACACCAGCGCGCCACTGTGCAGATGCTCCAGCACGTAATAATCCGGTAGCTGGCACAAGCCCATCCCCTGCAACGCCGCATCCAGTACCGCCTGCCCGCTGTTGCAACGCCAATTGCCCTGCACCCGCTGGCTGAATTCGCGCCCATCCTGCTGCAGCGCCCACAGGTCGGAGCTGCCGATCAGGCAATTGTGCCGCGCCAGTTCCGACAGGCTGTGAGGGCGGCCATATCGCTCCAGGTAGGCGGGCGAGGCGCACAGGTACATGCGCCGAGGCGCCAGGCGCGTGGCGACCAGTCGCGAGTCCTGCAGGCGGCCCAGGCGGATCGCCATGTCCATGCCTTCATGCAGCAGGTCGAGGGTGCGGTTGCTCAGTTCCACTTCGACCCGCAATTGCGGGTACTGCGCCATGAACCGCGTCACCAGCGGCACGATGAAGCGCTCACCATAGGCAACGGCGCAAGTCATGCGCAGCAAGCCTTTGGGTTCGCTGGCCAGGTCGCCCATGGCGCGCAGCGCCTCTTCACGGCCATCCTGCAGGCGCTGGCAGTGCTGGAGGAAGGTCTGCCCGGCTTCGCTCAGGGTCACCCGCCGGGTGCTGCGGTACAGCAGGCGGGTCTGCAGGCGTTCTTCAAGGCGGGCGATCTGCCGGCTGATATGGGACGAGGACACCCCCAGGCGCTCGGCGGCCGCGGTGAACTGGCCTGACTCGGCGACGGCGACGAACTCGTCGATGCCTTCCCAGCGACTGCTCATGGATTATCCCTGTATGGCAATAATGTTTTTTAGTTGGCCGGATTATTCATCAAATAGGCATGAATTACACTGCGGGACTGATATCGACACTCTGTCTGGAGACCCATGATGATCAAGTCCCGTGCTGCCGTAGCCTTCGAGGCCAAGAAACCCCTGGAAATCGTCGAAGTTGACGTGGCCATGCCCAAGGCCGGTGAAGTGCTGTTGCGCGTGGTCGCCTCCGGGGTCTGCCACACCGACGCCTACACCCTGTCCGGTGCCGACCCGGAGGGCATCTTCCCGTCGATCCTCGGCCATGAGGGCGGGGCGATCGTCGAGGCGGTAGGTGAGGGCGTCACCTCGGTGGCGGTCGGTGACCATGTGATCCCGCTGTACACCCCGGAATGCGGCAAGTGCAAATTCTGCCTGTCGGGCAAGACCAACCTGTGCCAGGCGATCCGCGCCACCCAGGGCAAGGGCCTGATGCCCGACGGCACCAGCCGTTTCAGCTACAAGGGCCAGCAGCTGTTCCACTACATGGGTACCTCGACGTTCTCCGAGTACACCGTGCTGCCGGAAATCTCCGTGGCCAAGATCCAGAAGGAAGCGCCGCTGGAGAAGGTCTGCCTGCTCGGCTGCGGCGTGACCACCGGCATCGGTGCCGTGCTCAACACCGCCAAGGTCAAGCCGGGGGACACCGTGGCCATCTTCGGCCTGGGCGGCATTGGCTTGTCGGCGGTGATCGGTGCGGTCAAGGCCAAGGCCTCGCGCATCATCGCCATCGACATCAACCCAGCCAAGTTCGAGATCGCCCGCCAATTGGGCGCCACCGACTGCATCAACCCGAAGGACTACGACCGCCCGATCCAGGAAGTCATCGTCGACCTTACCGACGGCGGCGTGGACTTCTCCTTCGAGTGCATCGGCAACGTGCAGTTGATGCGTGCGGCGCTGGAGTGCTGCCACAAGGGCTGGGGCGAGTCGGTGATCATCGGCGTGGCCGGTGCCGGCCAGGAAATCGCCACCCGTCCGTTCCAGCTGGTCACCGGCCGCGTCTGGCGCGGTTCGGCGTTCGGCGGCGTGCGTGGCCGCAGCGAGCTGCCGAGCTACGTTGAGATGTCCGAGAAGGGCGAGATCCCGCTGGACACCTTCATCACCCACACCATGGGCCTGGAAGACATCAACAAGGCCTTCGACCTGATGCACGAAGGCAAGAGCATCCGTAGCGTTATCCACTTCTGAGGCCCCTGCCATGACGCTGGAAAACATCTCCTGCCAGAAAAGCTTCGGCGGCTGGCACAAGCGCTACCGGCACAGTTCCAAGGTGCTCGGTTGCGACATGGTGTTCGCCGTGTACCTGCCGCCCCAGGCCGAGCAGGGCGAGAAGCTGCCGGTGCTGTACTGGCTCAGCGGCCTGACCTGCACCGACGAGAACTTCATGCAGAAGGCCGGCGCCCAGCGTCTGGCCGCGGAGCTTGGGCTGATCATCGTCGCCCCTGATACCAGCCCGCGTGGCGAAGGGGTGCCGGGGGATCCGGAGGGCGCCTGGGACTTCGGCCTGGGCGCCGGCTTCTACCTCAACGCCACCCAGCAGCCCTGGGCTCAGCACTACCGCATGCACGACTACGTGGTGGACGAGCTGCCGGCACTGATCGAGGCGCACTTCCCTGCGTCCGATCAGCGCAGCATCAGTGGCCACTCCATGGGCGGGCATGGCGCGCTGGTCTGCGCCCTGCGCAACCCGGGGCGTTACCGCTCGGTGTCGGCGTTCTCGCCCATCAGCAACCCGATGGACTGCCCTTGGGGCGAGAAGGCTTTCAGCCACTACCTGGGCGAAGACCGGGCGCGCTGGCGCGAGTGGGATGCCAGTGTGTTGCTGGCCGAGGCGGGTGAATGCCCGCCGCTGCTGGTGGACCAGGGGGATCGCGACGACTTCCTCGAAAAACAGCTCAAGCCAGAGGCGCTGGAGCAGGCCGCCCGCAAGGGGGGGCATGGGCTGACCCTGCGTTTGCAGCCGGGTTACGACCATAGCTACTACTTCATCGCCAGCTTCATCGATGAGCATCTGCGCCATCATGCGGTGGCACTGGGCAGGGTTTGACCTGGCAGCATGGTGTTGGCTTTTTCGCGGGTAAACCCGCTGCCACAGGGTATCTGCAGCCCTCGGCTTGCAGCGTTCCTTGTGGGAGCGGGTTCACCCGCGAAGGGCTGCACAGCAGCCCCAAGACTGCATGAAAGCAGGTAGAATCACGCCCTGTCTCAATCAGGGCGTTTTTCTATGCGTATTGGCCATGGCTACGATGTCCACCGTTTCGCCGACGGTGATTTCATTACCCTGGGCGGGGTGCGTATCCCCCACAAATACGGCCTGCTGGCCCATTCCGATGGTGACGTGCTGCTGCATGCCCTGAGCGATGCCCTGCTTGGCGCTGCGGCGCTGGGCGACATCGGTAAGCACTTCCCGGACACCGACCCGCAGTTCAAGGGCGCCGACAGCCGCGTGCTGCTGCGCCATGTGCTGGGTGTGGTGCGCAACAAGGGCTGGAAGGTCGGTAACGTCGACGCCACCATCGTCGCCCAGGCGCCGAAAATGGCCCCGCATATCGAAACCATGCGCCAGCGCATCGCCGAAGACCTGCAGGTCGAGCTCGACCAGGTCAACGTCAAGGCCACCACCGAAGAAAAGCTGGGCTTCACCGGCCGTGAGGAGGGGATCGCCGTGCACGCGGTTGCCCTGTTGCTGCCGGTATGAACGAACTGCAACTGCTGGGGCCGCGTGCCTCGGGTGACGCCCTGGGTACTGCGGTGCTCAAGGCGGTGGCCGAAGATTTCCAGGTCGACGAAGTGCTCGACATCCCGCTGTCCGGCCAGGGCGAGCACCTGTGGCTGTGGGTCGAGAAGCGTGACCTCAATACCGAAGAAGCCGCCCGCCGCCTGGCGCGCGGCGCCGGCGTGCCAGTGCGCTCGATCAGCTATGCCGGCCTCAAGGACCGTCAGGCCCTGACCCGCCAATGGTTCAGCCTGCACCTGCCGGGCAAGGCCGACCCTGACCTGTCCCGTGCCGAAGACGAAACCCTGCGTGTGCTCAAGCAGGTACGCCACCAGCGCAAACTGCAGCGTGGCGCCCATGCGGCCAACGGTTTCACGCTGCGCCTGACCGCGCTGCAGGCCGACCACCAGGCCCTCGATGCGCGCCTCGAGCAACTCAAGCAAAAGGGTGTGCCCAACTACTTCGGTGGCCAACGTTTCGGCCATGCTGGTGGCAATGTTCACGATGCCCAGGATTGGGCGACCCGCCAGGCGTTGCCGGAGCAGCGCAACCTACGTTCGCGGTTGCTCTCGGCGGCGCGCAGCTACCTGTTCAACCAAGTGCTGGCCACGCGCGTGGCCGATGGCAGCTGGCAGCGCGCCCAGGTCGGCGACTTGTTGGCCTTCACCGACAGCCGCAGCTTCTTCCCGGCGGGAGAGGCCGAGTGCAGCGATCCGCGCCTGGCCATTCTCGACCTGCACCCCACCGGCCCGCTGTGGGGCGAAGGCGATGCCCCGAGCAGTGGCGCCACGCTGGCGATCGAATCGGCCATCGCCGAACAGCATCCGGCACTGTGCCAATGGCTGGCGCGTGCGGGCATGGATCACGAACGACGCATCCTGCGGCTCCCTATTGGGCGGCTGACGTGGCATTATCCCGAGCCTGATATCCTGCAACTGGAATTCGTCCTTCCGGCCGGATGCTTCGCCACCGTGGTGGTGCGCGAACTCGTCGATCTGGTGCCGGCAGGGCAGACGGACAGCCCATGCGTATTCTGATTTCGAATGACGACGGTGTTACCGCACCAGGCCTCGCCGCGCTGCATGCTGCGCTGGCGGATTACGCCGAGTGCGCGGTGATTGCCCCGGATCAAGACAAGAGCGGCGCCGGCAGTTCGCTGACGCTGGACCGGCCCCTGCACCCGCAGACATTGGCCAATGGCTTCATCAGCCTCAACGGCACGCCGACCGACTGCGTGCACCTGGGGCTCAACGGCCTGTTGCCGCATACCCCTGACATGGTGGTGTCGGGTATCAACCTGGGCGCCAACCTGGGCGATGACGTGCTGTATTCCGGCACGGTCGCGGCTGCGCTCGAAGGGCGCTTCCTGGGTGGAACGTCACTGGCCTTCTCGCTGCTCTCGCGGCAAACCGACAACCTGCCGGCGGCGGCCTACATCGCCCGTCGCCTGGTCGAGGCGCAGGCACGCCTGGAGCTGCCGCCACGCACCGTGCTCAACATCAACATCCCCAACCTGCCGTTGGAGCATATCCGCGGCATCCAGCTCACCCGGCTGGGGCATCGGGCACGCGCGGCGGCACCGACCAAGGTGGTCAATCCGCGGGGCAAGGAAGGCTACTGGATCGCCGTGGCCGGCGATGCCGAGGATGGCGGGCCGGGTACTGACTTCCACGCGGTGATGCAGGGCTATGTGTCGATCACCCCGTTGCAGCTGGACCGCACCTTCAATGACGCCTTCGAGCGCTTCGAGGGTTGGCTGGAGGGCGTGCTCTGATGCGCGAACAGGACGATCTGATGCGCCGAGGTATCGGCATGACCTCACAGCGCACCCGGGAGCGGCTGATCCAGCGCTTGTGCGAGGAAGGCGTGTCGAATACCCAGGTGCTCGACGCGATTCGCCGTACCCCGCGCCACCTGTTCGTCGACGAGGCCCTGGCGCACCGTGCCTATGAAGACACCGCGCTGCCGATCGGCCACAACCAGACCATCTCGCAACCCTTCATGGTTGCGCACATGAGTGAGCTGCTGCTGGAGGCCGGGCCGCTGGACAAGGTGCTGGAGATCGGCACCGGTTCGGGCTATCAGACCGCGATCCTGGCGCAGTTGGTGGAGCGGGTGTTCTCGGTGGAGCGCATCAAAGTCCTGCAGGACCGTGCCAAGGAGCGTCTGGTCGAGCTCAACCTGCGCAATGTGGTGTTTCGCTGGGGCGATGGCTGCGAAGGCTGGCCGGCGCTGGCGCCGTACAACGGCATCATCGTCACCGCCGTGGCGCCGGAGGTGCCCCAGGCACTGCTTGACCAACTGGCACCCGGCGGGCGCATGGTCATCCCGGTCGGGCCGGCAGGGGAGGTGCAGCAGTTGATGCTGATCGTCCGCGAAGAGCACGGTTTCTCGCGCCGCGTGCTGGGGGCGGTGCGCTTCGTGCCGTTGCTCAACGGCCCGTTGGCCTGACAAAACACGGAATATTTGCGCCAGCAGCGAATTCCCGCGGCCGGGCCCTGTCTATCTGGCGGGGTATCTGGCGTTCGCCGGTTCACTACGGGCCACCCCAAGCGAGGCGGCTCGGTTATAATTGCAACATTATTGCATTTTGCATCGTCATCTTTCGGCACCATGAGGGGAGCGCGGGTGGGTCACACAGGCATTGGGCAGCGCAAGGAACGATCGGTTTTGAAGCTTGTGGTGATTGCGCTGGCCATGGGAACCCTGTTGGCCGGCTGCTCCAGTACCGGCTCGAGCGGTGCGCGGGTGGTCGACCGCAACAATGCCGCGCCCAAGCGCCCGGCCGTCACCTCTGGGCAGTACGTGGTCAAGCCCGGCGACACGCTGTTCTCCATCGCCTTCCGCTACGGCTGGGATTACAAGGAGTTGGCGGCGCGCAACAATATTCCCCCGCCCTACACCATTCGTCCGGGCCAGCCGATTCGCTTCAGCAGTGGTGCCGGTGGCAGTACCACGGTGGTCACCAGCAGCCCATCTTCGTCGAGTAAGACCACAGTCATCCGCCGCCCGGCCGGTACCCCGCCGCCGCCGGCGAGCAATGGCAAATCGGCCACTTCGGCGTCTTCGTCTTCCTCGCAAACGGTTGCCCAGGTGCCCGCCGCAGAGCGCGCCGTTGGCGGCTGGACGTGGCCGGCGAACGGCGTGCTGATTGGAAAATTTGCTTCAAACGGCAGTTTGAATAAAGGCATTGATATCGCCGGTGATTTGGGACAGCCTGTTTTTGCTGCCGCTGATGGTGCAGTGGTTTACGCGGGGAGTGGCTTGCGGGGCTACGGCGAGCTGATCATCATCAAGCACAGCGATACCTACGTCAGTGCCTACGGCCACAACCGCAGGCTTTTGGTTCGGGAGGGGCAGCAGGTCAAGGCAGGGCAGACGATCGCAGAGATGGGATCCACGGGCACTGATCGGGTGAAGCTGCATTTCGAGATTCGCCGCCAGGGTAAACCCGTCGACCCACTCCAGTTCCTGCCACGCCGTTGATCTTTGTCCCAGCCTGTTCCTCCGACGTAGAGGGGACAGGCTCCAGCGCTACCACGGAAAGGTGACGCTCGAGTCTGAGTTCGAACTCAGCAAAGGACTATAACAATGGCTCTCAGTAAAGAAGTGCCGGAGTTTGACATCGACGACGACCTGCTCCTGATGGAGACAGGCATCGTTTTGGAAACGGATGTGGTGTCAGACGAACCTGCTGTACCTTCGGTTCGGACCAAGTCGAAACAGAGCGCATCGCTCAAGCAGCACAAGTACATCGATTACAGCAGGGCGCTCGATGCCACCCAGCTGTATCTCAACGAAATCGGCTTCTCGCCTCTGCTCTCGCCAGAGGAAGAAGTGCATTTCGCGCGCCTGTCGCAGAAGGGCGACCCCGCAGGGCGCAAGCGCATGATCGAAAGCAACCTGCGCCTGGTGGTGAAGATCGCCCGTCGTTACGTCAATCGTGGCCTGTCGCTGCTCGACCTGATCGAGGAAGGCAACCTGGGCCTGATTCGTGCGGTGGAGAAGTTCGACCCTGAACGCGGCTTCCGCTTCTCGACCTATGCCACCTGGTGGATCCGCCAGACCATCGAGCGGGCGATCATGAACCAGACCCGCACCATCCGCCTGCCGATTCACGTGGTCAAGGAGCTCAACGTCTACCTGCGTGCTGCGCGGGAGCTGACGCAAAAGCTCGACCATGAGCCGTCACCAGAAGAGATCGCCAACCTGCTGGAGAAACCGGTAGCCGAGGTCAAGCGCATGCTCGGTCTCAATGAGCGGGTTTCGTCGGTGGACGTTTCGCTGGGCCCGGACTCCGACAAGACACTGCTGGACACGCTCACCGATGACCGCCCCACAGACCCTTGCGAGTTGCTGCAGGACGATGACCTGTCGCAAAGCATCGACCAGTGGCTGGGCGAGTTGACCGACAAGCAGCGTGAGGTCGTCGTGCGTCGTTTCGGCTTGCGCGGCCATGAAAGCAGTACCCTGGAGGACGTGGGCCTGGAGATCGGCCTGACCCGTGAGCGGGTGCGGCAGATCCAGGTCGAGGGCCTCAAGCGCCTGCGCGAGATTCTCGAGAAGAACGGTTTGTCCAGCGAGTCCTTGTTCCAGTAACACTGACGTCGCCGCAAAAAACGCCCCGATAATCTCGGGGCGTTTTTGTTCACCCAGGCTAAATGTTTAGTTATCTACCCTTGTGCTATCGCGTGTAAGCGATCGCTTACTTGTGATGTAAGTAATCGTTGTAGGGGTTAGTAAATCAATGTCGTTTCCACTGACGTACTTTTTCTAAATGATTGAATATAAAGATATTTTTCGGTGTTAACGATTGTTGCGCCTGAAATCTCTTGAGAGATTCGTCGCTTGCCGGCGCCGTGGGAATCGCTAGTATTCGAACTGTGCCGACGGACAGGCACAGGTGCTCAGGATGAGTGCCAGGACATCGCAGGAAGCGATTCATCAGGATGATGAGTGGGATATACAGGGACTACGGAAAAAATGTGGGCGGGTCAAACCGCCCCTTTTTTTTGCCCGCTGAAAATGAAAAAAGGCCCATTAAGGGCCTTTTTTGCATCTGGACGATCAGCGCTCCAGATCGGCGATCTTGCCTGGCTTGCCGTCCCACTCTTCAGCGTCGGGCAGAGCGTCCTTGCGCTCGGTGATGTTTGGCCAGATCTCCGCCAGCTCGGCGTTCAGCTCGATGAAGTTCTCCATGCCGGAAGGCACTTCGTCTTCAGAGAAGATGGCCTGGGCCGGGCACTCTGGCTCGCAGAGTGCACAATCGATGCACTCGTCCGGGTGAATCACCAGGAAATTCGGGCCTTCGTAGAAGCAGTCCACCGGACAGACTTCCACGCAGTCGGTGTATTTGCATTTGATGCAGTTGTCGGTGACGACGAAGGTCATTTCTAATTCTCTCCTCAGGCGACGGCAGCTTGCCCTTCCTTCCAGGGCAGCGCGGTTCACGGTGGTGGCTGCAGGCCAGGCTAATAACCTGCAGCGCTCGCGAAACGCGCCGGATTCTACCAGCTTGTGTGGGTGGCCGTTATAACAGGTTCTTCAGTTGATATAGCATTTCGATAGCTTGGCGCGGCGTCATGTCGTCCAGCTCCAGCTTACCCAGCTTCTCGATGGCCGGGTGTGGCAGGCTGGCGAACAGGTCGCTTTGGTGCGGCACGCCCGGCTCGCCCTTGCTCTTGCTGGCAATCGGCGTTTCATGGGGCAGGCTGGTGGTTTCCAGGCGGCCCAGGTGCTCACGGGCACGCTGGATCACCGGCCCCGGCACGCCCGCCAGTTGCGCCACGGCCAGGCCGTAGCTCTGGCTGGCAGGGCCAGGCAGCACGTGGTGCAGGAAGACGATGCGTTCATTGTGTTCGGTGGCGTTCAGGTGCACGTTGGCCACCAGTGGCTCGCTCTCCGGCAGCACGGTCAGCTCGAAGTAGTGCGTGGCGAACAGCGTATAGGCACGCAACTGCGCCAGGCGCTCGGCGGCGGCCCAGGCCAGCGACAGGCCGTCGAAGGTGCTGGTGCCGCGGCCCACTTCGTCCATCAGCACCAGGCTGCGGTCGGTGGCGTTGTGCAGGATGTTGGCGGTCTCGCTCATCTCGACCATGAAGGTCGAGCGCCCGCCGGCCAGGTCGTCGCTGGAGCCGATACGGGTGAAGATGCGGTCGACCAGCGACAGCTCACAGCGAGCTGCCGGCACGAAGCTGCCGATATGGGCCATCAGCACGATCAGGGCGGTCTGGCGCATGTAGGTGGATTTACCGCCCATGTTCGGGCCGGTGATGATCAGCATGCGGGTGCTGTTGTCCAGGCCCAGGTCATTGGCCACGAACGGCGTGGTCAGTACCTGCTCGACCACCGGGTGGCGGCCCTGCTCGATGCGCAGGCAGGGTTCGTCGACGAAGCTGGGGCAGTTCAGGTCCAGGTTCAGCGCGCGCTCTGCGAGGTTGCTCAGTACGTCCAGTTCAGCCAGGGCGGCAGCGCTGTCCTGCAGCGGTGCCAGGTGGCCGATCAGGGTTTCGAGCAGGGCATCGTAGAGCATCTTCTCGCGGGCCAGGGCGCGGCTCTTGGCCGACAGCGCCTTGTCCTCGAAGGCCTTGAGCTCAGGGGTGATGAAACGCTCGGCGCCTTTGAGCGTCTGGCGGCGAATGTAATCGCCTGGTGCCTGCTCGGCCTGCTTGGTCGGCAATTCGATGAAATAGCCGTGTACGCGGTTGTAGCCGACCTTGAGGTTGGCCAGGCCAGTACGGGCTTTCTCGCGGGCTTCCAGGTCGATGAGGAACTGGCCGGCGTTCTCGCTCATCGCCAGCAGCTCGTCGAGCTCGCTGTCGTAGCCGGTCTTGAGCACGCCGCCGTCGCGGATCACCGCGGGCGGGTTGTCGATGATCGCCCGCTCGAGCATGCCGGCCAGTTCGGGGTAGGTGCCGGTGATCGCGGCCAGGCGCGCCAGGTGCGGCGCCTCAAGCTCGGCCATGGCGTTCTGCAGCTCGGGCAGGGCGCCGAGGGCGTCGCGCAGGCGCGCCAGGTCACGAGGGCGGGCGTTGCGCAGGCCGATACGCGCCAGGATGCGTTCGAGGTCACCGATCTCCTTGAGCTGCGGCTGCAGCTTTTCGAAGCGGTAGCCGTCGAGCAGGCAGCGGATCGAGTCCTGGCGCGCCTTGAGTACTTTGAGGTCGCGCAGCGGGCGGTTCAGCCAACGAGTCAGCAGGCGGCTGGCCATGGCGGTCTGGCAACGGTCGAGCACCGACTGCAGGGTGTTGTCGCGGCCACCGGCCAGGTTGATGTCCAGCTCCAGGTTGCGGCGGCTGGCGGCATCGAGGATGACGGTGTCGTCCATGCGCTCGTGGCGCAGGCTGCGCAGGTGGGGCAGGGCGGTGCGCTGGGTTTCCTTGGCGTAGGTCAGCAGGCAACCGGCGGCGCCGATGGCCAGGGTCAGCTTGTCGCAGCCGAAACCTTTGAGGTCCTTGGTTGCAAACTGCTGGCACAGGCTCTTGCGCGCCGAGTCACGGTCGAAGTCCCATGGTGCACGGCGGCGAGCGCCCGGGCGCTTCTCGGCCGGCAGGCCCTGGGGCCAGTCATCGGGGATCAGCAGCTCGACCGGGTTGATGCGCTCAAGCTCCGCCAGCAGGTTCTCCCAGCCCTTGATTTCCTGCACGCTGAAGTTGCCGCTGGTGATGTCCAGCACCGCCAGGCCGAACAGGCGTTCATCGCCCAGCAGGGCGGCGATCAGGTTGTCGCGGCGCTCGTCCAGCAGGGCCTCGTCGCTGATCGTGCCGGGGGTGATGATGCGCACCACCTGGCGCTCCACCGGGCCCTTGCTGGTGGCCGGGTCGCCGATCTGCTCGCAGATCACCACCGATTCGCCGAGCTTGACCAGCTTGGCCAGGTAGCCTTCCAGCGAATGGAACGGAATCCCGCACATGGGGATCGACTGGCCCGCCGACTGGCCGCGGGCGGTCAGGGTGATATCCAGCAGTTTCGCGGCTTTCTTCGCATCTTCGTAGAAGATCTCGTAGAAATCGCCCATGCGGTAGAACATCAGCTGGTCCAGGTGCTGGTTCTTCAGCTTCCAGTACTGCTGCATCATCGGGGTGTGTGCGGAGAGATCAGACATTCAGGGCCTTACAGCGGGTGGTCTGGTGGCAAATTGCGAAACGCGTAATGGTACAGGCTTTTTACGCCTGCTGCAGGGCGTATGGTGGGGCAAAACTACGCGCCTCGGTGTGATTGCATTTACCTTGGGTGGGCGGCATTATGCACGCTATGCAAAAACGCAACGTAGCCTCCACTCTCAAAGCGCTGCTCGAACGCCACGGCCTGTCCCCGACGGAGCTGCACCGGCGCACGGGCATCCCGCAATCCACGCTTTCGCGCATTCTCAGCGAAAAGATCGTCGACCCGTCCGACAAACACGTGTCGAAGATCGCCGAGTATTTCGGCGTGAGCACCGATCAACTGCGCGGCCGTGCCGAACTGGGCGACACCCGTGAAGCGGCGCCACGCACCGAGGCGCATGCGGCGCTGAGCGATATCAGCCTGTGGGACGATGAAACCCCCGTCGAGGATGACGAGGTGTCTGTCCCTTTTCTTCGTGAGGTCGAGTTGGCAGCAGGATCAGGAAGATTCGTCATCGAAGAAAGCGAGCACGCCCGCTTGCGCTTCGGCAAACGCAGCCTGCGCCACAACGGCGTGCAGTTCGACCACGCCAAGTGCGTGACGGTGCGTGGCAACAGCATGCTGCCGGTACTGCGTGACGGCGCTACGGTAGGGGTCAACACCGGCAGGTGCACCATCGGCGATATCATCGATGGCGATCTTTACGCCATTAACCACAACGGCCAGCTGCGGGTGAAGCAGGTCTACCGGTTGCCCACCGGCATCCGCCTGCGCAGCTTCAACCGTGATGAGCACCCTGACGAGGACTACAGCTTCCAGCAGATGCAGGACGAGCAGATCAGTCTGCTGGGCCATGTGTTCTGGTGGGGCATGTACGCACGCTGACCCACCTTGATTCCCGACGAAAACCCGCTTAGGCGGGTTTTTTTTCGTCTGCAGAAAAGCCCTACACCCCACGTCCAACAAGCCCTTCATGCATTTAGGCAAAAGTGAATGCATAAATGTTTGAATAAATGCATTGACTGCATATGCATTGATGCATAACCTGTGTCTCAAGCCGGTCAGCAATCGGTTGTTACACAGGCAGCGATGAACAGGCCTCAACTGTTCAGAGGGTTGGCAACTGGCCCGGGTGTGCAGCGTAAAGCACCACGATCAGTTATCCGGCGGGCAGGTGGCCGCGGTCGGAGACACCAATTTGAAGCGGAATCGCGCGGCGTCACCAGTCGTGGCCAGCGGTTCGCCAACGCATTACTGAAAAGCCTGCAAGCCGGGCTTTTTGGAATGCCGAAGGCAACAACCATCTGTCCGCCGGCATGTCGCCGGCGGGCATCACACAAGGAGTACAGGACAGTGACGAACGAGCAACAGACGTTGCTGGAAATGCCGCTCTGGCTGGTGATCGTCCTGGCATTGCTGGGCGGCCTCAGCGGCGAAATGTGGCGCGCCGACAAGGCCGGTGCCCGAGGCTGGTCGCTGATCAGGCGGCTGGCGCTGCGATCCGGAGCCTGCATGGTCTGCGGGGTTTCAACGGTCATGCTGCTGTATGCAACGGGCATGTCGATATGGAGCGCCAGCGCCTTTGGTTGCCTGACGGCGATGGCCGGCGCTGATGTGGCCATCGGTCTCTATGAACGATGGGCCGCCAAGCGTCTGGGTTTGCGCGAACCGATCAACGGTGATCAACCCTGGAAGGAGGATGCATGAGCCAGTTGGCGATGTTGCAAACGACGCTGACCCAGACCATTCGTGAGGCGATACCAGATCTTGCGTCGGTAGAGGCGCAAGCAGCTGTAGGAAGCAACACGGCGTTACCGGCCCTGCGCCATGGCATCGTCAGCATGGTCGCCGACGCCGCGCCTCGGGATGGCCGTTCGGTACTGGCGATCACCTTCGAGGCCGATATCACCCCGGACACGGCCAGCACGGATGCTCGGCTGCAAGGCAGCGAACTGGCAGCGCAATTGATGGACCTGCTGCGCCAGCAACTCTGGGGCCTGGAATTCGTCGAGGCGACCCGCAATGTCCAGGCGCAGTACCTCGGGGCCCAATGGAAGGTGCGCTGGGAACAGCCGGTGCTGTTGGGCGAGCCACGCTGGGAGTGGCCTGACCAGCCGCCGGGCAGCCTTGTGCTGGGTTTCGAGCCTGAGACCGGGCCGGGCAACGAAGGCCGCTATATCAACCCGGAGGATCTGGCATGAGTTACGCCAGTGCCATGCACGATCGCATGTTGGCCGCCCTGGTGATCCCGTGTCGGGTAGTGGCGGTGGACCTGGCCGCTGCCCGGGTGCGAGTGAGTGACGGCGGTGGCTGGACCAGCACCTGGGTGCGCTGGCACGCACTGGCCGCCGGCAAGGCCCGCCACTGGCGGGTGCCCAGCCTGGATGAACAGGGGGTCCTGGTAAGCCCCAGTGGCGAGCCCGCGCAAGGCACCTTCGTGCCGGGCCTGTATGGCAATGCCGGGGCTGCGCCGGACAACCGCGATCATGTCGAGATCTGGCGTTTCGACGATGGCGGTTCGCTGAGCTACGACTGGCAGGCCAGCCGCTACGACATCCAGCTGCCCAAGGGCAATGCCAACATCAAGGTGGGCGCCAGCACACTGCAGGTCAGCGATGCCGGCATCACGCTCGAGACGTCGGCCATCACTTTGGACGCCACGTCCATCGCTCTGGATGCCACGTCCATCACCCTCACTGGCAATGTCGCCATCGATGGCCCGCTGCTGGTCAGCGGTGACATCAACGGCGGCGGTCGGATCATCGATACCGCCGGCAACACCGCCAATCACAAGCACTGAGCCCACCCAATCGATGCCAGGGAGGCAAGCCCATGCTCAAAGACCTGCGCTGCGGCCATTGCGCGCGACTGCTCGCCCGCACGGGCGATTTCACTGAACTGCAGATCAAGTGCCCGCGCTGCGGCACCTTGAACCATGCCAAGGCCTCGAGCCCTGCGCGATCGCCTGCGAGCGACCAGAGTGCGCAGCTTTGCACACGCCATCACGCTCTTCTACAGGTAGAGAACGCCATGCATATTCATGAACGGGATGCGCCTGCGTCGGGAGGTGCCCCATGATCGGCCTGGACCGCCGTACGGGGCAGCCCCTGAGCGGCATCGCCCACCTTCGCCAATCCATCGAAGACATCCTTTCCACCCCCCTCGGCAGCCGGCGCATGCGCCCCGACTATGGCAGCCAGTTGCGCCGCTACGTCGACCTGCCGGTCAACGACGGCTGGAAGAGCGCCGTGCAGGCTGAAGTTGCCCGGGCCCTTGGGCGCTGGGAACCCCGCCTGGCGCTTGAACGGGTGCGGGTGGTGGCGGTGCTCGACGGCCAGGTCAGCCTGGCCCTGAGTGGCCGTTATCTGGGCGACGACGCACTGCTGGAGGTGAGCGTATGAGCCAGGTCGACCTGTCCAGGCTGCCAGCGCCCCAGGTGCTAGAAGACCTCGATTTCGAGGCGATCTACCAGGATGACCTGGACACCTTCCGCAGCCGTCTGGGCGACGGCTGGAACGCCACACTGGAGAGCGACCCGGTCACCAAGCTGCTGGAAGTCGGGGCTTACCGCAAGCTGCTCAACCGGGCGCGGATCAACGACGCGGCCAAGGCGCTGCTGCTGGCCTATGCCGAAGGTAGCGACCTGGAGCAGCTGGCCGGCAACGTCAGCCTGCAACGCCTGGTCATCCAGGCAGCGGATCCAACCGCCTCGCCTCCTGTCGAAGCATTACTCGAGTCCGACGACGCCCTGCGCGAGCGGGTGCAGTTGGTCTACGAAGGCCTGACCACCGCCGGCCCGCGCAACAGCTACATCCTGCATGCCCGCAATGCCTCGGGGCAGGTTGCCGATGCCACGGCCGAAAGCGCGTCGCCAGCCGTGGTGGACATCACCGTACTGAGCCTGGACGGCGACGGTACCGCCAGCCCGGCACTGCTGGCCGAAGTGGCCAGCTACCTCAACGACGATGACATTCGTCCGGTCGCCGACCGGGTGGTGGTGCGCAGTGCCGAGATACTGCCGTATCGCATCGATGCCGTGCTGCACATGGCCGGCAGCGGCCCGGAGTACGAAGCGATCCTCGCCGAGTGCCGACGGCGCCTTGAAGGTGCGATCAACCCGCGAAGGCGCCTGGGCGTTGAGGTGGCGCGTTCGGGTATCGATGCGCTGCTGCACATCGATGGCGTCAGCCGGGTCGAGCTGATCGGCTGGGCCGACCTGCAGCCGAGCAAGGCACAGGCGGCGTGGTGCAGCGGCTTCGACCTCAAGCGCGGAGGCTGACATGCAAAGCCTTCTGCCGCTCAACCGCACACCCCTTGAACGCGCCCTCGAGGCGGCCGCCGACGAAGACCTCAAGGCGGGGCTGCGCAGCTTGTACAACCCCGACAGTTGCCCGGCACATCTGCTTTACCAACTGGCCTGGGCCTGGTCGGTCGACCGTTGGGACGACAGCTGGAGCGAGACGATCAAGCGATCGGTGATCCGCTCGGCGTTTTTCGTGCATGCCCACAAGGGCACGCTCGGCGCGTTGCGGCGGGTGGTCGAGCCCTTCGGCTACCTGATCGAGGTGCGCGAATGGTGGCAACTCGAGCCGGTCGGCGTACCCGGCACCTTCGCCCTCAAGGTGGGGGTGGAGGAGGCCGGTATCGATGAGCAGACCTACCTGGAACTGAGCCGCCTGATCGACGACGCCAAGCCGGTCAGCCGCCACCTCATCGGCCTCGATATCAGCCTCGAAAGCCTGCTGCCGGCCTACCAGGCGGTTGCCCTAAACGAGGGCGAACTGCTCGAGGTGTACCCCTGGGAAGCGGCGGACATCGACGTGCACCTGGGCGCTGCGCACTGGGTGAACGAAACCACTCTGGACATACTGGACATCTATCTTAATGGCTAACTCAACCACCCAATTCGGTGGGTTCCTGACCAACGTCGGCATCGCCCAGCAGGCCAACACCGCCGCGCTGGGGCTGCCCTGGAACATCACCCACATGCTGATCGGCGATGCCGGCGGCGAACCCTCGCAAACCCCTGATCCCACCCCGAAACCTACCCAGAACGCGCTGGTGCGCCAGGTCTACCGTGCGCAACTCAACGCGCTCTACCAGTCGCCTGCCGACCCCGGCGTGCTGGTGGCCGAGCTGGTGCTGCCGCCGGAGACTGGCGGCTGGTGGATCCGCGAACTGGCGCTGGAAGACGCCAACGGCAACTTCATTGCCGTGGCCAAGCCGGCGCCCAGTTACAAGCCACTGCTGGCGCAAGGTTCGGGGCGTACCCAGACCATTCGCATGCACGTGGTGTTCGGCAACCTGGCCAACGTCACCCTGAAGATCGACCCGAGCATCGTCCTGGCCACCCGCGACTACGTGGACAAGGCCCGTGAAGCGGCCGAGCTCTATGCACGCAATCAGCTCAAGGCCCATGTGGAGGCCGCCGACCCGCATCCGCAATACCTGCGCCGCGCCGACGTGGCCAAGGACGCCGGGCCGCTGGCCTGGCTAGGCACGGCCGGCGGCACTGCAGATGCGCTGGTGCTGACGCTCAAGAGCAGCGAGGCGGCGCTACCTGCCTACGCGGCTGGCCAGCGCTTCCAGTTCCAGGCAGTCGCCACCAACACTGGCGCGGTAACGGCACGTATCAATGGCCGGCCGGCGGTGGCGGTGAAGAAGGCCGGCACCAACGGCCTGGTCGACCTGGTTGGCGGTGATGTGCGCGCCGGGGCGCTCTATGACCTGAACTACGATGGCACTTACTTCCAGCTGGGGGGCGGTGTCAGCAGCGGCCGGGCTTTTGAAAGGTTCTCGTTCGCGGCCTCGCTGGGGCAAACGGTGTTCAATGCCCCGCATTCGATTGGGAGCACCGTCGTCCTGCGTAATGGCCGGGAAGTAACCGACTACCTGGCGGATGGCCAGAAGATCACCTTCCGTGCTCCCTGTGACATGGGCGAGGCGGTGGAGATCCTGTCGTTCGGCACGTTCCAGGCGGTCGACACGTACACCAAGGCCGAAATTGAGGTGCTGGTGAAGAAGGACTCGGCACTTCCGGTCGGCACCATGCTGCCGTTTCCCAAGGGCACGGTGCCGCTAGGCTTTCTCGAAGTCGATGGTAGTAAATGCAGCGCGGAGCGCTTTCCGGATCTGGCTGCTTACCTTGGCTCAACGTTCAACAAAGGCGACGAAGAGGCAGGTGAATTCCGTTTGCCAGATTCGCGCGGTGAATTCTTGCGTGGCTGGGACCACGGACGGGGGATAGATGTAGGGCGAGTAATTGGCAGTTGGCAGAATTTCGAACTTCAGGAGCACGATCATATACAGCAGGGGGCCAACACCGTCCCCAATAACACAGGACCCGTCGGCGCGTTAAACGTTTCTGGCGACGGCCTGAACGGTAGGCCGACGAGGAAAACGGGCGGGAAAGAGACTCGCCCGCGCAACCTGGCGGTGATGTGGTGCATCAAGGCTTGGAACGCGCCGGTGAATCAGGGAAACATCGATATCGGCGCCTTGGCTGTACAGCTTTCAGGGCTGGAGCAGCGCCAAAAGCCCCTGGGCGATGGGCAGACGAATCAGAACCTGACCGCCAACCGCTTGATGGGCACGACGTACACGAACACGACGGGCCGCACAATCTGGTTGCAGGTCATTGTAACCGTGCTGCAGGGGGCGTCTTCGACGCTCACCACTGGCGGCGAACAGCGTAGCTATATCGCAAACAACGGCACAGGCGGCGTCACAGTCACCCATTCTGTGCCAGTGCTGAACGGAGAATCCTACATCGTCGCCGGCGGTACGCTGGCGCGCTGGAACGAGGTGCGTACATGAGCGTGGACATGAAGTACTACAAACAGCCGGATAGCGAAGCGCCGCCCTATGCATATGCGGCGGACGGCTCGCAAGATTCGTTCATTCTGCCGGGCCTGGTCTTGATGAGCGCGGCAGAGGTGCAGGCGCACGTTGAGCGGGTGACAGCGCCCCGGTCCCTGCCGGCTGACAGCGAGCGGCAGTGGCGTGACAGCGAGCTTGCTGCGCTGGCCTGGCTGCGTGATCGCCACCGCGACCAGCTGGAAATCGGCGCGGGCAGCACGTTGACACCTGAGCAGTTCAGCGGGTTGCTGGTGTACATGCAGCAACTGCGCGACTGGCCGCAATCCGAAGCTTTCCCTGACTCTTCGGACCGCCCTGGGCCGCCGGCATTTCTTGAACAAGCGAGGATTGATCAATGAGTCGCGCCGATGACCTGGCAGAACTGGAGCGCGGCCTGCTCGCAGTGCGCGGGTTGAACAACACCCCGATCACCGCGAGCAAGGTACTTTCATCCCATGAAACCGGTGTGCTGCTGGTAGATGCCTCGGCAGGTGCCGTGACCATCACCTTGCCGCCGGCCAACAGGCCCATGGATGTGCGCGTACAGCGCATTGATAACAGCGATAACCGCCTGACGGTACAGGCCGCCAGCGACGAAACGGTCAGGTTTCACACCCGCTTGCGTGCGGCAGGTTATGCATTCTTCGTCTTGATGGGCGCCGGCGATTTCTGGCATTTGCGTAGCGATGGCGCTGGTGCGTGGCTGCCTCTGGACCGTCTGGACGGCACGGCCCTGGGCCGACCGATTTTCGAGACGACTACTGCATTAAGCCCGGGTGGCTGGGGGGAACCCAACGGTTCACTGCTGAACCGCGCCGAGTGGCCCTGGCTGTGGGACCACGCCCAGCAGTCCGGCTTGATCGTGACCGAGGCCCAGCGTGGCGGCATGGAGGGTGCGTGGACCCGTGGCGACGAGGCGGCCACGTTCCGGGTGCCTGATTTGCGTGGCGAATTCCTGCGCGGGCTGGATGAGGGACGAGGGTTGGATCCGGAGCGTGTGGCAGGCTCGCGTCAGGTGGGCAGCTTGCAGATTCTGGACAGTACTGTGACCACCTTGAGTGTCACAGGCTTGTATAACCCTTCAGCGCCTGAAAGCGGTGCCCCATCGCGTGTCGGGCTTGATCCCGTCGTGGCAGCGGACTATGGGGCGGCAGCTTCGCTTGTTGCGGTGGCGGCTTCGGGGGCTGTGAGCACTGCCACGAGCCAACCCAACGGCTTCGGGGTGACGCGCCCGCGAAACATTGCGTATCCCGTTCGAATCAAGTTGATCTGACGGAGGATGGCTGCATCGCTGTCCGGTTCAACAATTGGTTCCCCCTCAGCGGTGCACAAACGCATACCGTGATGCCGGGCCTGATGCCGGGTAGTCGGCCAGCGCACTGTTCGGCATACAGCCTTGACCTGCAAGGTGTGCAGGTTGATCCGTCCTGCAACTAGTGGCCATGCCTCACCTTTAGTTACCAATCGACATTCATGAAGCCCCGCACCGTCGGGGCTTTTTTGCACCCCTAAACAACCTCTCAAGGCCCTGCACCCGCAGGGCCTTTTCATACCCGAACCTGGAGTAAACCTGTATGAGTGGATTCTTCCACGGCGTCACCGTGACCAACGTCGACACCGGTGCGCGCAGCATCGCGCTGCCGTCTTCCTCGATCATCGGCCTGGTCGATACCTTCACCGAAGGCCCGGACGTCAGCGCCAAGGCCAACGACCTGGTGCTGATCACCAGCGAGCGTGACGCGGTTGCGGCGTTCGGCCTGAATGCGCCGATCACCAAGGCCTGCCGCGCCATCTACAGCCGCGCCAAGGCGGTCATCGTCGCCTGCGGCGTGGCCAAGGTCGAGGACGCCGCCGAGCAGACCTCGGCGATCATCGGCAACGTGCTGGCCGACGGCAAACGTACCGGCCTGCAAGCGCTGCTCGACGGCAAGAGCCGTTTCAACGCCCAGCCGCGCCTGCTGGTCGCGCCGAAGCACAGCGCCACCCAGGCCGTCGGCACCGCGCTGGTGGCCCTGGCCGACAAGCTGCGCGCCATCGCTATCATCGACGGCCCCAACAGCACCGATGAGGCGGCCATCGCCTACGCCAAGAACTTCGGTGCCAAGCGCGCCTTCCTGGTCGACCCGGGCGTGCGCTACTGGGACAACGACGCAGAGGCCACTGTCGACGCACCCGGCTCGGCCTGGGTCGCCGGCCTGTTCGCCTGGACCGACCGTGAATACGGTTTCTGGGCTTCGCCGTCGAACAAGGAGTTCGTCGGCATCACCGGCACCACCCGCGCGGTGGAGTTCCTCGATGGCGACGACAGCTGCCGCGCCAACCTGCTGAACAACGCCAACATCGCCACCATCATCCGTGACGACGGCTTCCGCCTGTGGGGCAACCGCACCCTGTCCAGCGACCCGAAGTGGGCCTTCGTCACCCGGGTACGGACCATGGACATCGTCATGGACGCGATCCTCTACGGCCACAAATGGGCCGTCGACCGCTCCATCACCGCCACTTACGTGAAGGATGTCACCGAAGGCCTGCAGGCCTTCATGCGCGACCTGAAGAACCAGGGCGCGATCATCAACTTCGAGGTCTACGCCGACCCGCAGTTGAACACCGCCAGCCAGCTCGAGCAGGGCAAGGTGTACTGGAACATCCGCTTCACCGACGTACCGCCTGCCGAAAACCCCAATTTCCGCGTTGAAGTCACCAATCAGTGGCTGACCGAAGTCCTCGATTCCGCCGCTTAAGGAGCGCATTTACATGGCAATGATTCCCGAAACCCTGGCCAACCTGAACCTGTTCGTCGATGGCGTCAGCTTCCAGGGCGATGTACCCAGCCTGACCCTGCCCAAGCTCACCCTGAAGATGGAGGAGTACCGCCCAGGCGGCATGGACATGGCGGTCGAGATGGACCAGGGCATGGAGAAACAGGAAGCGGCCTTCACCACCACCGGTGTGCGCCGCGAGTCGCTGAAGTTCTTCGGCCTGGCCGACGGCAACGGCTTCAACGGCACCTTCCGCGGCGCCTTCAAGGGCCTGAAGGGGCAGATCAACCCGGTGGTGGTCACCCTGCGCGGCACCCTCAAGGAAGTCGACATGGGTGACTGGAAGTCCGGCGACAAGGCCGAGATCAAGCACAGTGTCGGCGTCACCTACTACAAGCTCGAAGTCGACGGTCGCCTGGTCTACGAGATCGACGCTCTGGGCATGAAACGGGTGATCGACGGTGTCGACCAACTGGCCGCCCAGCGCGCCGCCCTTGGCTTGTAAGGAGAACCTGCAATGGCTCAAGCGAAGAAATTGCCGCAATGGATGATGCTCAGCGCCGAGCGCGTGACCGTGCGCCTGTCGCGCCCCAGCGAGGCCAATGGCCTGCAGGTGGACAGCCTGTCGCTGCGGGCGCCGACCGTGCGTGACATCCGTAACGCGCAGCTCGGTGGGGCAGGGGACGACGAGCAGCGTGAGCTGAACCTGTTCGCCTCCCTCGCCGAAGTCGGCGTCAAGGACCTCGAAGGCCTGGCCCTGAAAGACTACAGCCGCCTGCAGAGTGGCTACTTTCGCCTGGTGCAGGACGACGAAGTTTGATCCAGCCTGGCAGAAGGCCGCCGCACGGCGGCTGGCCAAGGAGCTGAACTTTTCCGCCAGCGAAATCATGACCATGTCGTTCAGCGACATGGTCTGGTGGCTGGTGGATTGAAGGGAGATGCGGATGGCGAACAAATCAACGGTGGCGCAAGGCGCTGCCGATGCCACCGTCCCGACGCCCGCAGGCCCTCATGAGGGCCTGCCTGGTAGCGCGGTACCCAAGGTGGCGCTGGGAATCACACAGCGCGCTTCCGGCCTCGGCGGAGCAACCCGTGAGGGTGCACAGACGGGGCGAACGGAGGCAACGAAGGAGAGGAAAGAGCAGCTCAAATTCTTGAATGTGCAGCAAAAGCAGCGTGGGTTGCTTGAGCAACAAAAGGATCTGCTGGAGCAGGCCCCGCTCGGCCCCAGGCTGTCGAAACAGGCAGGCCAGACGGCACACGATGTCGTCACGTCGATCATGATCGCGACTGGTGGTTACCTGACAGCGAAGGGAATCGCCCAGGTACCAATGACGATCGCCAAGGAGTATGACTTTCCGCGCGCCGTCCACCTGCCGCCGACGCTCATCAGCGATGGTTTAGACAACGATCGTATTCCACTTGGTGCGGATGCGACGCCAGCCCCGCTCTCATTGCCCGGTGAGTCCCGCTCCGTTGAAGCCGGGCGCTTGGCTCAGATGCTACAGGCCGGAAAGTCAGCCACTGGCATGGCTGCGCTGGATGCAGCGGTGAAGCTTACCGTCACTGCAACCACCGCCTCCACACCCGAGCAAAGGGGCGAAGGTGTAGGGGCAGCCGTTTTGGGTTTCACGGGGGCCGTGTCAGGCGCCATGCTGGGCAGCCGCACCAAGGCGGGTGCCCCTGTGGTCTCGATGATGTTCGGCTTCGCCGGTGACAAGGTCGGCGGGGCGGTGGGTAAGGAGTTGATGGCCACACCGGCAGGCGCACTCCATGGTTCTTCGAGTACTGGCGCTGGCAATGGGCAAGCGGATGCTGCGTCGCCATCGCTCTGGGAGTCCTTGTCGGCCACCTTGGGCGTGGCCACAGGGGTAGGTTTGGGGGCCGCGGCCCACAAGCACCGTGATCGGCTGCGTCGTTTCGGATGGGGCAGGGTTGACGATGAGCCTTATCCGCTGGGTGCGGATGCCGGGCCGTCGCCCACCGACATCAATCCCCCGGCCGAGCCGTCACCTACCAGCACCAAGCAATCGGCTGGGCGCTGGGCCACAGTCAGGGGGGCTGTCAATGACGCTGGCAAGCTGCCCTGGCTGGAGGCCGGGCTGAAGGGGGCTTACACCTTTGCTACAGCCAAGACGCCCGAGGAGAAGGGCAAGGGGTATGGCGGGGCTATTGGCGGAGCTATTGGTACAGTGCTGGGAGGTGGGATCCTGGGTAAGGTCGTCGGGCCATCGTACGGGATGTTTATCGGTAATTTGGTTGGCGACAAGGTCGGTAGCCTGATCGGGGGATGGATCGGTAAGACGTTCTTCAAGCCATCAGACAGAAAAGACAAAGCTGAGGCCGCTCAAGGGGATCCTCGCCAGGCTACGAACAAGGTGGCGGGAGAAGTCAGTGATACGCAGAAAGATACCCGCAGGGCCGGACAGCTCTCGCCGAACACGCCACATGCCGTCCCGGCCGACAAGTACGCTTGGGGACTTGCCGCGCAGTCCAGGGAGTCTGTTCAAGGATATTTGCCTCCTACCCCCATGGTCCTGCCTGACGTAGCGTCGATCCCGACAGCGAGCCAGGGTGTGACCACGCAGCCCGCCACTCAGCAACTCACCTTCACTGCGAACATGCCCATCACTGTGCAGGGAAGGGTAGATGCCCCCAATTTGCTTACCGAACAACTCGAGGCGGCGGTCAAGCGCGTGATGGAGGATCTTTTCAAACGGGCCCCCTCCACACAGATGTACGACCCTGCGCATGCATATTGAAGAGGAGGACTCATGACCTACCTGGAGCAGCTGCAAGCCACGCTGCACGCCCTGGTCAAGGCGGGAGAGGCAGGGCGTCGGCGTGCCGACGCCATGCTCGACCCAATGAACGAGGCGATCGACCATATTCAAGGTGCGGTCGTCGAGCTGGAAGGGTTGCCGGTGGTCGGCCCGGTCATCGGCGCCAAGTTGCAGCGCACGATGCGCGCCATCGAAACCGCCCAGGCACGGGTGGCCAAGGTGGTGGCCAAGTATGACCAGGCCGTGGCCGTGGTCCGCCAGGTGCGTGACCGCATCGACGGGTTCGCCGGCCATGTGGCCAAGGCCGGTGCGGCCATTCGGCGGATGGTGGGGGAGGTGCGTTCGACCGTCAACGGCGTGCTGTCGACCTTGGGCTTCGCGCCCCAGGCGACACCGGCGGCGGAGGCGATCAAGCCATTCCCCCATCTGCTGGTGCTGCAACCCCTCAAAGCCGGGGCCACACCCTACTACTTCAACCTCGACACTGCAGCCTTCGACCAGTTGCGCCGGCAAACACGCTTTCGTTGGGCCGGGCAGGAACGCCTGAGCCGCGACAGCGCACAGCAGGCGGTCAGCCTGGGCGAAGAAAGCATCAGTATCCGCGGGGCAATCTTCCCCGGCTTCAAGGGCGGCCTTGGCCAGCTGCAGACCCTGCGCAGTATTGGCCGCCAGTTGTTGCCGCTGTCGTTGACCAGTGGCTATGGCGAGGTACTTGGCACTTGGTGCCTGACCAGTATCGAAGAGGAGCAAAGCCTGCTGCAGGCCGGCGGCATTCCACGCAAACAAGGCTTTTCACTGGAGTTCGTGAGCTATGGCCAGGATCTGCATAACGTCTGAAGGCGACCTGCTCGACACCCTCTGCCAGCACTACTACGGGCAGCTCGAGGGGATGGTCGAGGCGGTGCTGGATGCCAACCAGGGGCTCGCTGACGAGGCCCAGCCGTTTCGCGCCGGGGTAAGGATCGTGCTGCCGGAACAGCCTGTGGTGGCGAGCAATACCCTTCAACTGTGGGACTGACAGGGGCCTACGGTGCCGATTGCGCAGCGTAGCCCCCAGGGAGGCAGAATCATGAAACCTGTGTTCAGCATCCAGGCCGATGGCAAGGACATCACCGCGCTGATCAACGATCGCCTGTTGCTGATGCGTACCACCGACAAACCGGGGCTTGAATCGGACGAGTTCGAACTGCGCATCGATGCCCGTGACGGCGCTGTTGCGTTGCCGGCCCGGGGGGCGGTGCTCGAGGTGTTGCTCGGCTATGCCGGGCAGCCCCTGAACCGCCTGGGCCGTTACACCGTCGATGAGGTGGAGCTGTCCGGCCCGCCCGACACCCTGGTGATCCGTGGCAAGGCCTGCGACCTGCGCGGCAGTGGCAAGACCATTCGCAGCGGCAGCTGGGAAAATGTGACGCTGCAGCGCATCGTCGCCGAGATCGCTGCCCGCAACGGCTGGCAGGCGGTATGCCCGGTGACGGTGCAGATACCGCGTGTCGACCAGTACAGCGAGTCGGATTTCAACTTCATCACGCGCCTGGCCCGCCTGCACGACTGCACCGGAAAACTCGCCAATGGCCAGTTGCTGGTGCTTCCGCGTCAGGGGCGACAAAGCGCCAGCGGCAAGGCGTTGGGGGTGGTCACTATTGCTCGCGACGAGGTCAGCCAGTGGCAGTTCCGCCTGGCTGACAGGAGCACCCACAAGGCCGTCCGCACCCGTCACCTGGACAGTGCCAGCGGTCGCGTGCAGGCCGTGGAGCTGGCCAACGGCGATGCTCCGGATGGCTTGCAGGCGGTGCACACCGACCGCCATCTGTACCCCAACCAGGCCGCAGCCGAACAGGCTGCGAAGGCGCGCCTGGCCAGCTTCAACCGCGATACCGCCAGTGTGCGCCTGGACATGCCCGGGCGTACCGACCTGTTCGCCGAACGCGAAATCGAGGCCCGAGGGTTTCTGGCAGGACTTGATGGGCCGTACCTGATCGAGTCGGTGGAGCAGGTGTTCACCAGCAGTGGCTGGCGCACTACCGTGCAGTGCAGCGGTGGCCGGCAGGGCAAGGCCAGGGCCAAGGGCGCGGCGCCGCGTCGCGCGACGTCGCTCAAGGCCCAGGGCACAGGGTGAAGGTTTCCCGATGCCCGTGGGGCGGCAGGCTTTCTATAGTCGGCGCAGGCGTGCCTTTGAATGCAAGACCGCCCAAGCCGACATCAGTGGCCAACCCGCCAGGACCTGCGCCTATGTTCATCGATTTTCGCTGTGGCCAGTGCCGCAAGCTGCTGGCCCGCATCACGCCTGCTTCCGAGCTCCAGATCAAATGTGGCCGCTGCCGCACCTTGAATCATGTGAAAGCCATGCGCTTCGAGCCATCGCCCCTGAGCGAATCACCGGCGGCACTGGCCGCCATTCGATCAGACCGCAAGGGAGCCGCCATCGATGGTGTTAACCGAATCGCAATTGAAAGAAATCTATCCCGCAGCCGGCCAGCGGGTCACAGCCTTCCTGCCGGTGCTCAATGAGGCCATGGCCCGTTGGGAAATCGACCATCCAAAGCGTGTCGCCGCGTTTCTTGCCCAGGTCGGTCATGAGTCCGGTCAGCTGCGCTACGTCAAGGAACTGGGTGGTGACCGTTACCTGGCACGCTATGACACCGGCAGCCTGGCCTTGCGCCTGGGCAACACGCCCGAGGCCGATGGCGACGGCCAGCGCTATTGTGGCCGTGGCCTGATCCAGGTGACCGGGCGCAACAACTACCAGGCCTGCAGCCGTGCCTTGTTCGGTGACGAACGCCTGCTGGCGCAGCCGCAGATGCTCGAGCAACCACGCTGGGCCTGCGAATCAGCGGCCTGGTTCTGGCACTCGCGGGGCCTGAACGCGCTGGCCGACCAAGGTGAGTTCAATCGCATCACCCGCCACATCAATGGCGGCCTCAATGGCCTTTCCGATCGCCTTTTGCTGTGGCAGCGAGCCCGTGAGGTGCTGTGTTGAGCCGCTGGCAGCTCGGGCTGTGCGCGCTGCTCCTGCTGTTGGGGGCGGCGCTGGCCTGGCAACTGCAGGCCTGGCGCTATGGGCGGTTGCTGGCCCAGCAGGAGCAGCAGCTGGTGCAGCAACGGCTGGATCAGGCCGAGGCGCTGCATGGCCTGCTGCTCGCCGAGCGTGAGCAGCGCCAGGGAGTGGAGCTACGGCTGCACGACAGTGAAACGAGACATTTCCAGGAGCTTACCGATGCGCAACAGACTCAGGCTCGCCTGCGTGCCCGCCTTGCTACTGCCGATCTGCGCCTGTCGGTCCTGGTCGAGCGCGGCGCCAGCTGTGGCGCAGTGCCTGCCGCCACCGCCGCCAGCGGCCTGGATCATGGCCCCGTACGCGCCCGACTTGACCCAACGCATGCTCGACGAATTATCGCCATCACCGACAGCGGCGACCGCGGACTGATCGCCCTGCGCGCCTGCCAGGACCATGTTCGTGCCCTGTCGCGGTGAGCCCTTGCCGGGTGTTAGGGTAGGGCGCAATTCACTCAGGAGCCCGTCATGGACCCGATCACCGCGCTTTCCACCCGCCTGGGCGAGCACCTGCGACGCCTCAACGCCCAGGTGACCACCGCCGAATCCTGCACCGGGGGTGGCATCGCCGAAGCCATCACCCGTATCCCCGGCAGCTCGGCCTGGTTCGAGGCGGGTTACGTCACCTATTCCAATACGCAGAAGACCCGTCAGTTGGGCGTTCCGCAACCGTTGTTCGCTGAGGTGGGCGCGGTCAGCCAGGAGGTGGTCGAGGCGATGGCGCGCGGGGCCCAGCAGGCCAGTGGCGCACGCTTTGCCGTGGCGGTCAGTGGTGTGGCCGGGCCTGATGGGGGCTCGCCGGCCAAACCGGTGGGCACGGTATGGCTGGCCTGGGCCGATGGGGCCCGTGTCAGCAGCGAACGGCGTCACTTCGACGGTGACCGCGAAGCGGTGCGCCGACAGACGGTAATCGCCGCGTTAGACGGCTTGTTACAGCTTGGCGCGGAGTAAATCGCCAAGCGGGGGTTTGCGGAAACGAATCCCTGTGGAATAATACTGGCTACTTATACAGTTATTCCGGCCGTCAGGGCCAAGTCGAACACGTGAGGATTTCAATGGACGACAACAAGAAGCGCGCCTTGGCTGCGGCCCTGGGTCAGATCGAACGCCAATTCGGCAAGGGCGCCGTCATGCGCATGGGCGACCACGAGCGCCAAGGCATCCCTTCCATCTCCACCGGTTCCCTGGGCCTGGATATCGCCCTTGGCATCGGCGGCCTGCCCAAGGGCCGTATCGTCGAGATCTACGGTCCGGAGTCCTCCGGTAAAACCACGCTGACCTTGTCGGTCATTGCTGAAGCCCAGAAGAACGGCGCCACCTGCGCCTTCGTCGACGCCGAGCACGCCCTCGATCCGGAATACGCTGGCAAGCTGGGCGTCAACGTTGACGACCTGCTGGTTTCGCAGCCGGACACCGGCGAACAGGCCCTGGAAATCACCGACATGCTGGTGCGCTCCAACGCGGTCGACGTGATCATCGTCGACTCCGTGGCTGCACTGGTACCCAAGGCCGAGATCGAAGGCGAGATGGGCGACATGCACGTCGGCCTGCAGGCGCGTCTGATGTCCCAGGCGCTGCGCAAGATCACCGGTAACATCAAGAACGCCAACTGCCTGGTCATCTTCATCAACCAGATCCGTATGAAGATCGGCGTGATGTTCGGTAGCCCGGAAACCACCACCGGCGGTAACGCCCTGAAGTTCTATGCTTCGGTACGTCTGGACATTCGCCGTACCGGCGCGGTCAAGGAAGGCGACGAGGTGGTGGGTAGCGAAACCCGCGTCAAGATCGTCAAGAACAAGGTCTCGCCGCCGTTCCGTCAAGCCGAATTCCAGATTCTCTACGGCAAGGGTATCTACCGTAACGGCGAGGTCATCGACCTGGGCGTTGCTCACGGCTTCGTGGAGAAGGCCGGTGCCTGGTACAGCTACCAGGGCAACAAGATCGGCCAGGGTAAGGCCAACGCCGCCAAGTACCTGCAAGAGAACCCGGCCGTCGGTGCCGAGATCGAGAAGCAGATCCGCGAGAAGCTGCTCACTGCTGGCGCCGTCGCCGCTGCTGGTAAGGCCGCTGCCGTTGAGGCTGATGCCGACGACATGGCTGACGCCGACGCCGGTTATTGATCTGCCCCATGTCCGCCGTACTCGACACCCCGGTCGCCGTGCGGCGGACAGCCATGGACCTGCTTGCACGCCGCGAGCATGGTCGCGTGGAGTTGACGCGCAAATTGCGTCAGCGCGGCGCAACGGATGAGCTGATCGAGCCCGCGCTCGATCGGCTTGCCGAAGAAGGGCTGCTCAGTGAGGCCCGCTATCTCGAAAGCTTTATCCGCTACCGATCCAGTGCTGGCTACGGCCCCGCGCGTATTCGCGAGGAGCTGGGGCAGCGTGGGCTTGCCCGCAGTGATATTGACCAGGCCCTGCGTGAAAGCGAGGTGGACTGGGCAGCGCAGTTGCAAGATGTCTGGCAGCGCAAGTTCGCCGGTCAGCGCCCACATGACTCACGCAGCCGTGGGCAGCAAACGCGCTTTCTCGCTTACCGTGGTTTTTCCATGGAGATGATCGGGCGGCTGCTCAGCGGTCGGGATCTCGACGACTACTGATGCCTTGCATGGCTTCCTGAAGGGGGAGCCATGCAGGGCATTTTGCGTTCAGCTCACCTTCAAGGCTTCTCGCGCCCGCTGGGTGGTGTGCATCGGCTGGGGCTTGGCCCAGTTTTCCGGCAAGTTGATAAAGTCCACCAGCTCACGCAGGCGCCCCTGGTCGCGGCCATTGAACGCGAATGTCAGGCGTGTCAGGTGGCTGAAATCCCCCTCCTCATGTTCGGCGCCACTGTCCGGTTGCTGGTGGTAACGGCCACTTAGACGCAAGTCGGCGAAACCTTCCTCGACGTCATGCAACGCCGCTTCGCTGAGCGGATGGTGCATGCGGATGACGAACTGGTTCTTCAACCAGCGGCTGGAGTGGTAGTTGCTGTAGAACTGGTTGATCTCATCCACGGCCTCGTCGGCACTGTGCACCAGGCGCACCAGCTTGAGGTCGCTGGGCAGGATGTAGCGATTCTCTTCCAGCTGGCGGCTGATGAAATCGAGGCAGTCGCGCCAGAAGCTGCCGCCGGGTGAATCCAGCAGCACCACAGGCACCAGCGGGCTTTTCCCGGTCTGGATCAGGGTCAACACTTCCAGGGCTTCGTCGAGGGTGCCGAACCCCCCGGGGCACAGCACCAGCGCGTCGGCTTCCTTGACGAAGAACAGCTTGCGGATGAAGAAGAAGTGGAACGGCAGCAGTTTGTCGGTGCCATCGACCGTGGGGTTGGCATGCTGCTCGAAGGGCAGGGTGATGTTGAACCCCAGGCTGTGGTCGGCGCCGGCGCCTTCGTGGGCAGCGGCCATGATGCCACCCCCGGCACCAGTGATAACCATTAAATCGGAGCGTGCCAGCGTCGCGCCCAGCTCCCTGGCCAGGGCGTACATCGGGTGTTCCAGCGGGGTGCGCGCCGAGCCGAAGACCGTCACCTTGCGCCGCCCCTTGTAGCGTTCGAGGGTGCGGAACGACTGGTCGAGCTCACGCAGGGCCTGCAATGTGATCTTGGCGTTCCAGCGGTTGCGGTCGTCATGAGCCATGCGCAGGATGGTCAGCATCATGTCGCGGTACAACGGCAGGTTGGGGCTGTTCGGGGCTACCAGCTGCAGTTGCTTGTCGATGTTGCCCAGGTCGATACCCTGGTCTCTGAAATGGTTGAACAGAAGCTCATTCGGTTGGTAAGGCATTCAACGTCTCCTTCTGCAGCAAAACCTCTGACCGGGTCGATGGTGTGTCCCGGCCGCGGCACTGCGTGTGCCGCTGGCTGCTATGGCTCGAGTGTGCACCCCGAGCATTGCAGTAGGCCTTCAAGGCCATGATGCAGTGGCAATTCCATCTTGTTGTCGTTGTTGTGGGTCTCGTTATCAATCTAGACGCTGGCGCGCCATTGCGCCGCCCGCCCTGCAAGCGGGCCGTCGGTCAGGTCAGGCCCAGCCTTTACGGGGCTTTGGTTTAATGGAGGGGAGTAAAAGCGCGACGCGGGAGGTGGCGGTATGCATCGACTGGTGATCGAGGTAGATGGGCAACTGTTTCAGTTGCTGGCGCGCGAGGCGCAGGCCCATCACCTGAGCCTTGAAGGTGAATGCCTGCGTCGACTGCAAGGTGCAGAGCGGCAATCACGCTATCTACAAGCCTTGCTGGCCGAATTGCGCGCCGACGAAGAGCAACGGCGCGCTAGCGATCAGATGGCCTGAGTCACTTCTTCTTGTTGCCGGCCACGCAGCTGGCGGCATCGAAGGCCTGATCCATGATGGGCTGGTTGGTCTTGTAGACGGTGAAACGATAGACCAGCACTGCGCCCTTGGACATCAGTTGGCGGTAGCCGGTATTGCGGCAAACGCTGTCGCCCAGCTGGCTGCGTACCTGCTGCGGGTTGGCGCGCATGCGTTCGGCATGGCTTTCGCGCACGCTGAGGTGGTTGACCAGCGCCTTGCCTTTTTCGACGGTATAGCCTTGGTCGAGGATATCTTCATTGATGGCGCGTGGGGTGCCGACGCTGCTTTCCTTGGCGACCTTCTCCAGCGTCTGTTTCAGCTCGTATTCCTGCTTGGAGGCGGCCTGGGCAGCCAGGGGCAGGGCGAGCAGCAGGCTCAGGGTCGGGGCAATTAGACGCAGCATGGATCTCTCCTGGTTCGATGACTGGCGCTTTGACCTGCGCCGGCAGGCGGCGTTCCCTGAAACACGGTGTTTCCGGCCGCCACAACCGGCGATTATAAAGGAGCCGCAGGCGGGGCTGCACGGCAAATGACGCCGCCTCTGGTAGACTGGCGCCTTGTCATCCGTAGAGTCGTTTTTTGTGTTCGTCCCTTCTCAACGCCAAGGCCTGCAGCCATGAGCCATGCGGTAGCGCGGCTGCGCGCCGAGCGCCTGGCCCGCAGCATCAAACCTTTCGTCGCCCGCGGCTCGCGTGCCGAACGCTGCCCGCAGTGCCGGGTCATCGCCACGCATTGCCTGTGTGCCTGGAAGCCCAGGGTGCAGGCCGAGTCCGGCATGTGCCTGCTGATGCATGACACCGAGCCACTCAAACCCACCAATACTGGCTGGCTGATCGCCGATCTGATCGAGGACACCTCGGCCTTTGGCTGGCTGCGCACGTCGGTGGACGAGGGTTTGCTGGCGCTGCTGGAACATCCGCAGTGGCAGCCCTATATCGTTTTCCCCGGTGAGTTCGTCGCCCAGGAGCGGGTGGTCAGTGAGGTCGCCTGCGCACCAGGCAAGCGCCCGCTGTTCATCCTGCTGGATGCCACCTGGACCGAAGCGCGCAAGATGTTCCGCAAGAGCCCGTACCTCGACAAATTCCCGGTACTGAGCCTGCAAGCCGAACAGATGTCGCGCTATCGCCTGCGTCGCTCCAAGCGCGACGACCATTTCTGCACGGCGGAAGTGGCGGCCATGTGCCTGGACCTGGCCGGCGACAGCCAGGCTTCGCAGGCCCTGGATGCCTATCTGGATGTGTTCAGCCTGCATTACCTCAGTGGCAAGCGGCGCCTGCCGCTCGATGAGCAGGATGAGGTACACCGGCGTTTGCATACCTTCCTATAGTCCAAGGGGCGGGCGCTGCGGATTGGTTCATACTGACGGGGCTGGCAGCCAGGGAGGTGGGTTCGACCGGGCAATTGGCTTGACCACTCGGTGCGTGCTCGTCATCCTTGGCGCCGATTCGGGCACGACGAAGCTGCTGTTACCCCGGACTTCGCCGTGCCGTCCCGGCCGGCGGCCCTGCCGTTCGCGCCTTGAGTTGCCTGCCAGGCGTATCCCGTATCCCCGCGCCTGGCACAGAACAGGATCCATAGATCGATGGCCACATACGAAATCCTGATTGCCGATGACCACCCGTTGTTTCGCAGCGCACTGCGCCAGGCCGTTACCCTCGGCCTCGGGCCGGACGTGCGGCTGGTTGAAGTGGCGAGCATCGCCGAACTGGAAGCCAGCCTGACGGAAAAGTCCGATTGGGACCTGGTCCTGCTGGACTTGAACATGCCCGGTGCCTATGGCTTCTCTGGCCTGGTCCTGTTGCGTGGGCAGTACCCGCAAATCCCGGTGGTGATGGTGTCGGCGCAGGAAGAAGCGGCGGTCGTGGTGAAATCCCGTGAATTCGGTGCCAGTGGTTTCATTCCCAAGTCCAGCGAGCTGAGCAAGATCCAGGAAGCGGTACGCAACGTGCTCGATGGCGATGTCTGGTGGCCACCCCAGGCATTCGAGAAGGTCGATGTATCGGCAGAGGCAAAGGCCGCCAGCGAGGGGCTCGCAAGCCTCACCCCTCAGCAGTTCCGGGTGCTGACCATGGTCTGCGAAGGCCTGCTGAACAAACAGATCGCCTATGAGCTGAGCGTGTCGGAAGCGACCATCAAGGCCCATGTGACTGCAATCTTCCGCAAGCTCGGGGTGCGCACGCGCACGCAGGCCGCGTTGCTGTTGCAACAACTTGAATCGGTTTCCGCCAGCTAAGTCCCTGCGCCTTCACGCTTTTTTGACCAGTGTCGGATTAGCCTGCCAGGCTTTCATCGATGAAGTGAGTGACACATGTCGCCATTCAAGGGCCAGACCGGCCTCAAACGGATTTTCAATGCTGCCGGCTACTCGCTGGACGGCCTGCGTACCGCCTTCAAGGGCGAAGCCGCTTTCCGCCAACTGGTGTTGCTCAATGTGCTGCTGATCCCGACGGCTTTCTGGCTGCCGGTGAGCCGTGTCGAGCGGGCGATCCTGATTGCCGTGTGCCTGCTGGGGCTGATCGTCGAACTGCTCAACTCGGCAGTGGAGGCGGCCATCGATCGTATTTCGCTGGAGCGCCATCCACTGTCGAAAAACGCCAAGGACATGGGCAGCGCCGCGCAACTGGTGGCGATGTCCATGGTGGCGGTGGTGTGGGGCGTGATCCTGCTGGGCTGACCTTCAGGCGATCGGCGGCAGGACGATTTCGTCACTACGCTGCACGCCTGCAGTGAAGCTGCGGCACAGTTCGAGGAACTCGCGCATGGCCGAGGTCTGGTACTTCTGCTTGTGCCAGATGAAATAGAACTGCCGCGCCAGGTCCAGGGCCGGGGTCTCCACCGGCACCAGGCTGCCGCGGCGGAAGGCGTCGCGCAGGGCCAGGCGCGAAATGCAGCCGATCCCCAGGCCTGACTCCACCGCGCGCTTGATCGCTTCGGTGTGTTCCAGTTCAAGGCGAATATTGAGGTTGGCGCGGTGATGGCGCATGGCCTGGTCGAAGGTCAGGCGTGTGCCAGAACCCTGTTCACGCAAAATCCAGGCCTCATGGGAGAGCTGCTCGATGCTGGCGTGGCCGACTTTGGCCAGTGGGTGCTGTGGGGCGCAGAACACCACCAGTTCATCTTCCACCCAGGGCTGAACTTCCAGGTCAGGGTGGTTGCAATCACCTTCGATTAGACCCAGGTCAATTTCATAGTGGGCGACCTGTTGCACGATATGCGCAGTGTTCTGCACATGCAGTTTGACCTGGCTCTCCGGGTGTACCTGCATGAAACTGCCGATCAGCAGGGTGGCCAGGTAGTTGCCGATGGTCAGGGTGGCTCCGACCGCCAGCGAGCCGAAGCCGGACTTGCCATTGAGCAGGTCCTCGATCTCTTTGGCCTGGTCGAGCAGCGCCACTGCCTGGGGCAGTAACTGATGGCCCAGGGCGTTGAGGCTCAGGCGCTTGCCGGCGCGGTCGAACAGTTGGCAACTGGATTGGCGCTCCAGTTCGGTGATCGAGGTGCTGGCGGCTGACTGCGACAAGGCCAGCACGCCCGCAGCCCGGGACACGCTCTGGTGCTGGGCGACGGCGACGAAGACCTGAAGTTGACGAAGTGTAAATCGCATATCTATATAACCGATAACACATATCTTGATAATTCAGTTAACAGATATTGTCGCTGCCCCTAAACTATCGCGCAACTGTGCGCCTTGTGCGCGCTGCGTTTTTCTTCAGGAGCCCCATCGATGAGCAACATGAACCACGAACGTGTCCTCAGTGTTCACCACTGGAACGACACCCTGTTCAGCTTCAAGTGCACCCGCGATCCGGGCCTGCGCTTCGAGAACGGTCAGTTCGTGATGATCGGCCTGCAGCAGGACAACGGCCGCCCGCTCATGCGCGCCTACTCCATCGCGTCGCCGAACTGGGAAGAGCACCTGGAATTCTTCAGCATCAAGGTGCCGGATGGTCCGCTGACCTCGCAGCTGCAACATCTGAAGGAAGGCGACGAGATCATCATCAGCAAGAAGCCTACCGGCACGCTGGTACTTGACGACCTGAACCCGGGCAAGCACCTGTACCTGCTGAGCACCGGCACTGGCCTGGCGCCATTCATGAGCGTCATCCAGGACCCCGAGACCTACGAGCGTTTCGAGAAGGTGATCCTGGTCCACGGCGTGCGCTACGTGAACGAAGTCGCCTACCGCGAGTTCATCACCGAGCACCTGCCGCAGAACGAGTTCTTCGGCGAGTCCGTACGTGACAAGCTGATCTACTACCCGACCGTGACCCGCGAGCCGTTCGAGAACCAGGGCCGTCTGACCGACCTGATGCGCAGCGGCAAGCTGTTCAGCGATATCGGCCTGCCACCGATCAACCCGCAGGACGACCGCGCGATGATCTGCGGCAGCCCGAGCATGCTCGACGAGACCAGCGAAGTGCTGGACAGCTTCGGCCTGAAGATCTCTGCGCGCATGCGCGAGCCGGGTGATTACCTGATCGAGCGCGCCTTCGTCGAGAAGTAAGGCGAGCGCGGTAAACGAAAAACGCAGGCCTTGGCCTGCGTTTTTTTATGCCTGGATTCAGCAAAGCCGGTGCAGGCTCAACAATCCTGCACGACCTCCAGCACCCGGATCTGATTAGGCTGAGGGTAGTGCCAGCGCACCTGCACATCCCAGAACTTCACCCCGTAAACCCGCTCGACAGGCGGTACCTGATAGGCAGGCCGGGGGTCCTGTGCCAAACATTGTTCGATCAACGCCACCAGTGGCTCATCCAGGCGCAGCGCATGCTCGCGAGCCTGGGGCAGGGCGCTTTCACTCCACTGCACGGCGATGGGCGCTGGTGCCGCGCCAGCCATCTGGTTGGTCGCCTCCAGGATGCTATCGGCATAGGGCACGTAGGGTTTGATATCCAGCACCGGCGTGCCGTCGAGCAGGTCGATGCCTGAAAGCAGCAGGCGCCCAGGCTCGACGCCTTCCAGGCGCACCACTGACTGACCGATGCCGTTGGGGCGATGGGTGGCGCGGGTGGCGAACACCCCCATGCTCTTGTTGCCGCCCAGGCGCGGCGGGCGCACTTTCAGCCGTGGCTTGTCCTCCAGCGCTTCGTGGAACAGGAACAACAGCCAAACGTGGCTGACCTGCTCCAATCCCTCTACCGCGTCGCCCTGGTCGAACGGCGGTAGCAGTTCGAGCACGCCCCGCGCTGCTGGCGCCAGTTGCGGCTGGCGCGGGATGGCGAACTTCTCCTTGAAGCAGGAGCGGACGATGCCGACCGGCGAGACGGTGTGTTGCATCAGCCACGCACGCGCTGGGTGAGGCCCTTGAGGAAGTTGCGCAGCAACTGGTCGCCGCAAGGGCGGTAGTTGTCATGGCCGACCTTGCGGAACAGCGCGCTCAGTTCGGGCTTGGACACCGGGAAGTTGACCGCCTTGAGCACCGCGTGCAGGTCGTCCTCCTTCAGCTCGAAGGCCACTCGCAGCTTCTTGAGAATGGTGTTGTTGGTCACCGGCAATTCGACAGGTTGTGGCGGGCGGCTTTCGTCGCGACCGCGGCGGTGGATCACCAGGCCGTCGAGAAAATAGGCCATGACCTTGTCCGGGCACTGTACGAAGCCGGGCTCTTCTTCTTTCTTCACATAGCCGGCAATCGCCTCTGCGGTTACCTGCAGGCCGGCCAGGCCGATGATCTCGGCCATTTTCTGGTCGTTGGCTTTGATCATGTAGCGCAGGCTACGCATGACATCGTTATGGTTCATTGCAGCAAATCCTGTTCAAGTGCCGCACCTGTGCGCGCGGCAGTAATGCTAGAAGCGTTCGGTGGCGGCGACATAGCGCCATTGCCCCGCTGGCAGCTTGCCCATCGACACGCCGCCCAGGCGGATGCGGCGCATGCCCAGTACTTTGAGGCCAGCGGTTTCGCACAGCGCCTCGATCTGCCCGCGTTGTGGGTTCTTCAACACCATGCGCAGATGCTGTTCGTTCTGCCAGCTGGCCTTGGCCTTGGGTAGCTCCACGCCCTTGCGCTCCACGCCGCGGGCCAGGCGTTCCAGCGCACCAGGTTTGGCCTCGCCGCTGACCTGGACGATGTATTCCTGCTCAAGGCGGCGCAGGTCGGCGTCGACCTTGCGGCTGACGCGCCAGTCCTGGGTGAACACCTGCAGGCCGCTGGCGCCCGGCAGCAGTGGGGCGATGCAGTCCTGGCGGGTGAAGTGGCCGTGCAGCGGGCGCAGGCCTTCGCGGTGGGCTTCGCTGAGGGTGGCCATGGACATGCCGGCCTGGGCGATTGTCACGTTCTGGCCAGCTTGCTGATTGAGCAGCAAGGTTACCGGCTCGAGGGTTTCGGCGCGGGCGCCAGGCAGCAGTTCCACGCGCTGGTCGACGATCTTGAATTGCGGCTGCTCGACCACTTCGCCATCGACCGTGACCCAGCCTCCTTCGATGTACAGCTCGGCCTCTCGGCGCGAGCAGCCAAGCTGTTCGATGAGGCGTTTGGACAGGCGGATAGGCTCGGACATGGACAATGAGTTCGCAGGGCAGGGAAAGCGCTCATTGTACCTGCCCCGGTAGGTTTGGGGCTGCAAATTGGTGTCATTTGCGCCATTTCGGCAAACAACCGCTACCTCGTAGGCCGCGCTTCACAGCGTTGCACGGCCCCGTTGCATGTGCAGCAGTGGATAAGGCTGCCCCAGGCCGTCCGTTGCCGAGCGGCCAATGATCTCGAAGCCTTCGTGCAAGTAGAAGCCAATGGCCTGGGGGTTTTGTTCGTTGACATCCAGGCGTTCGGCATTCAGTTCTGCCACTGCGTGACGCAGCAAAAGTTGGCCGACGCCCCGGCCGAAATGTTCGGGAGCGACGAACAGCAGGTCGACGCGACCATTGGCCACGCCGGCAAAGCCAAGGATGCGGCGGTCACGGTCCTTGCAGCAGACCAGCATCACTGCATCCAGATATTGGGACAGCACATGTTCACGTAACAGTTGGATGTAGGCGTCGGGGAGGAAGTCATGGGTAGCCCGTACCGAAGCCTCCCAGATCCGCACCAGTTCCGGGTAGTCGGCATAGCGGGGGGTGTGCAGGGTCAGCGTCGGCTTCATCCTCGGCGGCTCCGGTGTGCGTTGGCCTCTGCACAAACATAGATGCAAAAAAATACCCCGCCAGTGGGCGGGGTATTTTCAGTGCAGCGGGCTGTCAGACTGGCTCTGCCCACATGTCGTATTCATCGGCATCGACGATGCGGCAACGCACTTTGTCGCCTGGCTTGAAGCCGTGATCGCCATCGATGAACACGCTGCCGTCGATTTCCGGCGCGTCGAAGAAGCTACGGCCCACCGAACCCTGCTCTTCGACTTCGTCGATCAGCACTTCGATTTCCTTGCCGATGCGCAGTTGCAGGCGGGCGCTGCTGATGGCCTGCTGGTGGGCCATGAAGCGGTCCCAGCGTTCCTGCTTGACGTCATCCGGTACCTCGTCCAGGCCCAGGTCGTTGGCCGGGGCGCCTTCCACCGGCGAGTACTGGAAGCAGCCGACGCGGTCGAGCTGGGCTTCGGTCAGCCAGTCCAGCAGGTACTGGAAGTCTTCCTCGGTCTCGCCTGGGAAACCGACGATGAAGGTCGAACGGATCACCAGCTCAGGGCACTGTTCGCGCCAGTTCTTGATACGGGCCAGGGTGCGGTCTTCGAAGGCCGGGCGCTTCATCGACTTGAGCACTTTGGGGCTGGCGTGCTGGAACGGGATGTCCAGGTACGGCAGGATCTTGCCGGCGGCCATCAGCGGGATCACGTCGTCCACGTTCGGGTACGGGTAGACGTAGTGCAGGCGCACCCAGGCGCCCAGGCTGCTCAGCGCTTCGCACAGCTCGAGCATGCGGGTCTTGACCGGGCGGCCGTTCCAGAAGTCGGTCTTGTACTTGACGTCGACGCCGTAGGCGCTGGTGTCCTGGGAAATTACCAGGATTTCCTTGACGCCGGCCTTGACCAGGCGCTCGGCCTCGCTCAGCACTTCACCGACCGGGCGGCTGACCAGCTTGCCGCGCATCGATGGAATGATGCAGAAGCTGCAGCTGTGGTTGCAGCCTTCGGAAATCTTCAGGTAGGCGTAGTGGCGCGGCGTCAGCTTCACGCCTTGAGGCGGCACCAGGTCGATCAGCGGGTTGTGGTCCTGGCGTGGCGGCACCACTTCGTGCACGGCGTTGACCACCTGCTCGTACTGCTGGGGGCCGGTGACAGACAGCACGCTCGGGTGCACGTCACGGATGCTGCCCTCTTCGACGCCCATGCAGCCGGTGACGATGACCTTGCCGTTTTCCTTGATGGCTTCGCCGATCACTTCCAGCGACTCGGCCTTGGCGCTGTCGATGAAGCCGCAGGTGTTGACCACCACCACGTCGGCGTCCTCGTAGGTCGGCACGACTTCATAGCCTTCCATGCGCAGCTGGGTCAGGATGCGCTCGGAATCGACCAGGGCCTTGGGGCAACCCAGGGAAACGAAGCCGACCTTAGGGGTGGCGGGAGTGGTGGACATGGCTAACCTCGGTATTGAATACAGGTCGCCCGGCCGGTAACGGGGGCGATCCTGGCGGGCGCTTTTCGCGCCTCTGATCAAAAAGTGCGCAATTCTAGCGAGCGCAAGGTCGCTTGACCAGCAGAAATACGACGAACGCTGCGCTATGCTTCGCGCCGTTGCGCGGGGGCCTATGGGATGCCCCGACGCGGATGGGAATTCAATCGGTCTAACAGGCCTTCTGCGGGAGTGGTCGATGGTTCAGGCAAGCAGTCACGCCGAGGGCGGGCACGAGGGTAAGCAGGGCGCGACGCGATCGCTGGGCCTGCTCGTGGCAGCTGTTGGGGTGGTCTATGGCGATATCGGCACCAGCCCGCTGTACACCCTCAAAGAGGTCTTCACCGGGGGTTATGGCGTTCCGGTCAACCACGATGGGGTGCTGGGCATCCTGTCGCTGATCCTCTGGTCGCTGCTGTGGGTCGTGTCGTTCAAGTACGTGATGTTCATCCTGCGCGCCGACAACCAGGGCGAGGGCGGCACCATGGCGCTGACGGCGCTGGCAAGGCGGGCAACGGCCAGCCATCCGAAGCTGCGCGCGCTGATGGTCATTTGCGGCCTGATCGGCGCCTCGCTGTTCTATGGCGACAGCATGATCACCCCGGCGGTGTCGGTGCTGTCGGCGGTGGAGGGCATGGGGCTGGCGTTCGACGGCATCGACCACTGGGTAGTGCCCATCTCGCTGGTGGTGCTGGTGGCGCTGTTCCTGGTGCAGAAGCACGGCACCGAGACGATCGGCAAGCTGTTCGGCCCGATCATGGTCACCTGGTTCCTGGTGCTGGGGGCACTCGGGGTGCATGGCATCTCGCAGAGCCCGGAAGTGCTCAAGGCCTTCAACCCGGGCTGGGCGTTGAATTTCTTCATCGTTCATCCGGGCATGGGCGTGGCCATCCTCGGGGCCGTGGTGCTGGCGCTGACCGGTGCCGAGGCGCTGTATGCCGACATGGGCCACTTCGGCCGCAAGCCGATTGCCCGTGCCTGGTTCATCCTGGTGCTGCCGGCGCTGGTGCTCAACTACTTTGGCCAGGGGGCGATGCTGCTGCAGAACCCAGAAGCTGCCCGTAACCCCTTCTACCTGCTGGCACCGAGCTGGGCACTGCTGCCGTTGGTGGGCCTGGCTACCATGGCTACGGTGATCGCTTCGCAGGCGGTCATTTCGGGTGCCTTTTCCCTGACCCGCCAGGCCATCCAGCTCGGCTATATCCCGCGCATGCAGATCCAGCACACCTCCAGCGACGAGCAGGGTCAGATCTACATCGGTGCGGTGAACTGGACGCTGATGGTCGGCGTGGTGCTGCTTGTGATCGGCTTCGAGTCGTCCGGCGCCTTGGCTGCGGCCTATGGGGTGGCGGTGACCGGCACCATGTTGATGACCACCATCCTGGTGTCGGCGGTGATGCTGCTGCTGTGGAAGTGGCCACCGGTACTGGCGGTGCCGATTCTGGTGGGCTTCCTGTTCGTCGACGGGCTGTTCTTTGCCGCCAACGTGCCGAAGATCGTCCAAGGCGGTGCTTTCCCGGTCTTGGCGGGGATCGTGCTGTTCGTGCTGATGAGCACCTGGAAGCGTGGCAAGCAGATCCTGGTCGAGCGCATCGACGAAGGCGCGTTGCCGCTGCCGCTGTTCATCGCCAGCATCCGTGTGCAACCACCGCACCGGGTTGAGGGAACAGCGGTGTTCCTCACCGCGCGATCGGACGCCGTGCCCCACGCGCTGTTGCACAACATGCTGCACAACCAGGTGCTGCACAGCCAGGTGGTGCTGTTGACGGTAGTCAGCGAGGACCAGCCGCGGGTCCCGGAGAGCGAGCGTTTCGAAGTGGAAGCCTATGGCGACGGGTTCTTCCGGGTGCTGCTGCACTTCGGTTTCATGGATGAGCCCGACGTGCCGGCGGCCTTGAAACTGTGCCATCTGGACCAGCTGGATTTCAGCCCGATGCGCACCACGTATTTCCTCAGCCGCGAGACGGTGATTGCATCGCGGCTGGAGGGGATGTCGCGCTGGCGCAGCAACCTGTTCGCATTCCTGCTCAAGAACGCCAACGGTAACCTGCGCTTCTTCAACCTGCCGTTGAACCGGGTGATCGAGCTGGGAACCCAGGTCGAAATCTAAAACTAAAAGGGGCCGCATAGCGGCCCCTTTTCACATCATTTTTCAGCGACGCTGGACTTCCCCTGGCGGGTCTCGATCTCGTTGATCAGGCGCTTGGCCAATGCCGGGTAGTTCTCGTCGAAGTGGTGGCCGCCGGGCAGCTTCAAGCGTTCACCCACGGCAGTCTTGTCGGTGCAGCCGCTTTCGTCGGTTTCCTCGACACCGTACACGCAGACCACCTTGGCGGCGGGCAGCTTGGCCATCTCCAGCCCGGTCGGGGCTTCCTGGCCTTCCTTGCCCAACCAGCCCTCGACTTCGATCTCGAAGCTGCCGCTGCGGGCGAAGGCCAGCAGGATCACCGCATCGACGCGCTTCTGGTCTTCTTCGGGCAGGCGGTTGTAGATGGCGGGCAGTACGTCGGCGCCGAACGAGTAGCCGGTCAGCACGAAACGTTTGGTGCCCCATTTCTGGCGATAGTGCTGCATCAGCTCGGACAGATCGGCGGCGCTTTGCTCCGGCGTCTTGTGCTGCCAGTAGTAGCGCAGGGTGTCGATACCCACCACCGGGAAGCCGAGCTTGGCCATCTCGCCGGCGACGTCGCGGTCCAGGTCGCGCCAGCCACCGTCGCCCGAGAGGAACAGGGTGACGGTGTCGGTGGTCTGCCCGGCCGGGACTTCGACTACCGGGATCGCCAGGGCGTTGCCGTCCTGGCCGACCAGGGCTTGGGTGAGCTGGGCCTTGAGTACCTGGGGCAGGTGGATGTCGTAGTCGGCAATGCTGGTCTCGGCGTTGGCCTGGTCGCGCACGAAGGCGGCGCTGGCATCGTCCGGGTTGTCGTTCCAGGCCACGTTCCAGTGGCCGTGGGCGGCGGATTTGGGCAATGCAACCTGGCAGCCCGGTTGTTCAAGGGTGAAGTCCACCGAGATGGCGCGGGCCTTGTCATCGCTCTGCGTGGCCAACCAGCGCCAGGCCTGGGCGGCGCCGGGGCCGATGCCGGCGACCACGGTGGGTTTGTCGGACAACTGCGCCAGTGCCTCATTCATGGCCGCCTGCTGTTTGCCGCAGTCGGCCGGCGGCAGGATCACCTGCACCAGTTGAGCTTCGCCGGCCTGGCTCAGGTCCAGCAGCTGCTTGTCGCTCAAGGCCTGCTCCTGTGGCACGCCGATGGCTACCCGGGCCTTGGCATGCACGCCAGGGGTGGCCAGGGTCAGGCTGCTGCCGTCGCTCAGGGTCAGGTGGTCCAGGCGCGCTTCTGGGGCAGGGCGGGTCCACAGCCAGAAGGCTGCAGCACCGGCCAGGGCGGCCAGTAGCAGGGGAATCAGTACGTACAGCCAATAGCGTCGGATCATCAACGTTTCACCAATCCAGTCAGGCCACCAGCGATCAGGGCGGCGGTATCAGCCAGTGCCACCAGCGGGTCGAGCCCGGCCGGCACGGCCATGTAACGGGGTTCCCAGTCCGGCTGGAACTTGTCCTTGAAGCGCCGCAGGCCCTGGAAGTTGTACAGCTGCTCGCCACGCTGGAACACCATCGAACCCAGGCGCTGGGTCAAGGGTGCACCGCGCCGCGGCTGCAAGCCGGAAAGGGGGACCATCCCCAGGCTGAAACGGCCATAGTCATGGCTCTTGTAGTGGAGGATCAGGCCAACCATCATGAATTCCATGGTCAGCTTCGGCGCGTCCGGGTGGGCGCGCATCAGGTCCAGGCTGGCTAGCTCGTTGCTGTGGGTCTCCAGCAGGTTGGCAAAGGCCACCGGGCGGCCCTGGAAGCGGATCAGTGCGATGCGAAAGTGCTGCAGGTATTCAGGGCTGAAGCGGCCGAGCGAGAAGCCTTTCTCGCGTACGTTCTTGCCTTCGAGCCAGGCGTCGGAGATTTCCTTGAGCTCGGCCAGCGGCGCTTGGCCGGGCTCGTGCACCTCAAGGCTCAGGCCGTCGCGCCCACCGCGGTTCCAGGTGTAACGCAGGTCCTTCATTTCCTTGCCCTTGGCTTCGAGGTCGAAGCGGCGCAGGTCGACCCGGGCTTCTTCGCCCAGCTTGATCGCGGTCAGGCCGATGTCCATGTAGAACGGCAGGTTTTCCGCGCGCACCTGGTAGAACACCGGGCGGGCGTGGTGCAGGTCGCACAGGTCGCGGAACTGCCAGATCATCTCGGCGCGCTCCTGGGCCGGCCCGATCGGGTCGTACAACGCCACCAGGCTGCGGCCACGGCGGGCGTACATGAGGAAGGCATTGTCGCTGGGATGGAACAGCAGGGCCTTGTCGCCGGTCAGCGCCAAGCCACCGTCGGGCTGGTCGGAGGCCAGCAGGATGCGGTTGGCGCGTTGCAGTTCGTCTTCGGTGGGCAGGTGGATCACCGGGCGCGCGGTGCGCAGCAGCCAGGTCAGGGAGACGATCACCAGCAGTACGGCGCTGCCCATGGCCGCGCGCAGGCCGCGTGGGGCATCGGCATCAAGGGTGAACTGCCACCACAGCTTGTGGGTGTAGGGTACGTCCTGATAGGCGAACAGCAGCAGCCAGATCGACGCACCGACCACGCAGGCGCTGGCCACCAGGTACACCGGCGAGAACGGCAGCTCGAGCAGCCTGCTGGGGCGATAGAACGAACGGCGGAACAGTGCCAGCAGGGCAGCGGTGAGGCACATGAGCGTGGCCTCTTCCCAGTCGAAGCCCTTGAGCAGCGACAGGACTGCGCCTGCCAGCAGCAGTACGGTGGTCAGTAGCCAGGCGGCTGACAGTCGGCGGCGCAGGCCCTGGGCCAGCAGCAGGCACAGCACGCCGATGAGGCTGGCGCCGAAGTGCGACGCATCGATCAGCCGGTGCGGGATCAGGAAACCCATGTGTTCCAGACGGCTGTCGATCTCGGGGGTGGCGCCGGAGAACAGCAGCACCACACCGGAGAGGAACACCAGGATTGCCAGTACCGGTGCAGCCAGCCCGGAAGCCGCGCGGATGGCTTGTTGGGCGAACAGCAGGCGGCGCGCTTCGTTGGCCAGCAGCAGTACGCACGCCACAAGCAGCGGCAGCACAACGTAGATGAGCCGGTACAGCAGCAGTGCGGCGGCCAGTGGTGCTGCGCCCAGCTGGTTGGCGAAGGCAGCCAGCAGGATCGCCTCGAATACACCGACACCGCCGGGGACGTGGCTCAGCACACCGGCAGCCAGTGCCAGCAGGTAGACCAGTACAAAGGCACCGAATGGCGGCGCTTCCGGCAGCAGCAGGTACAGCACGGTGGCGGCGGCGGCTACGTCCAGCGCGGTGATCAGCAGTTGCAGGCCGGCCAGGCTAGCGCTTGGCAGGCGCAGGGTGCGGCGACCGAACTGAACCAGCAGGCTGTCCTTGTGCGGTTGCTCTGCCTGGCGGCGACGGTACAGGCCCAGGACCAAGGCAGCGGTCAAGGCCAGCACTGCCACGGCAATCCCGCCCAGCAGCGGCGCGGGCAGGCGCAGTGCAGTGGCTGCGGCCGGTAGATTGCTGAGGGTGGCCAGGGCAGCCAGCGGCGGCAGCGCACAGCCCAGCGACAGGCTGGCGAACACGGTCATGCGTGCGACTTCCGTAGCGCTCAGGCCCTGGCGGGCATACAGGCGATAACGTACCGAACCACCTGAGAGCATCGACAGGCCGATGGCATTACCGATTGCGAAGGCGCTGAAACCACCTAGCACCAAGGTTCGCGGCGGCAACTGCACCGCCGCGAAACGGCTGGCCGACCATTCGTAGCCCAGCAGGATCAGGAAGCCGACTGCGGTCGCCAGCAGTGCCCCCAGCAAAGCGTTGGACGGCACGCTGAGCATGGCGTCATGCAGCGCGTAGATGTCCAGCTCGCTCAACAGGTGACGGCAGGCAATCAGGCCCATGGTGAACAGCACCAGGGTCAGCGCGAGGCCCAGGGGTTGGCGGTACTTGCTCAGGCGTTCCAGCCAGGGCAGGCGTTGTGCAGCCGTAGGCAAGGCCGCAGTCAGCGGTGCCTGGGTTTCGGGGGTGGGGGCGGTCATGGATTACCCCGTGCGATCAGCGCGAGGTGCAAGCGAGCTACGGCCAAGTGAAAATCCCTTTGGAAAAACGTGTCCAGATATTACTCCGGCCCATGTAGTTAATCTGTTTCAGGATAGTTAAAGATAGTTCATTCAGCTATGTGGATCAGCCGCGGGGGCGAGGCGGGAGGCGCACTGCGCCTGGTCTGCATGGCTCAATGCGATGGACCGGAATGCAACAAGCCCCGCGCTATCTTTCGATAGGCGGGGCTTGTTCTGACGATATGGTTGCGGGAGCCGGATTTGAACCGACGACCTTCGGGTTATGAGCCCGACGAGCTACCAGGCTGCTCCATCCCGCGTCAGTGGTGCGCATTCTACCGATTAGTGAATAGCTGTCAAGCACAAATGCTTGATTTATTTGGTTTTTTCTAAATGTCCGGGCACGGGCAATAAAAAAGGCCACTGTAAAAACAGTGGCCTTTCTAGAATCTGGTTGCGGGAGCCGGATTTGAACCGACGACCTTCGGGTTATGAGCCCGACGAGCTACCAGGCTGCTCCATCCCGCGTCAGAGGGGCGCATTCTACGGATTATCCGAATGCTGTCAAGCTTTAATGCTCAATAGTCGTTAACGGGTATTCGAAATGCTTTTCAGGGATCAATAAAAAAGGCCACTGTCGAAACAGTGGCCTTTTCTTTAATCTGGTTGCGGGAGCCGGATTTGAACCGACGACCTTCGGGTTATGAGCCCGACGAGCTACCAGGCTGCTCCATCCCGCGCCTGTGAGATCGAATTCTACGGAATTCCTTCCCGATGTCAAGTTTTAAATAAAAAAAACCTTTCCCGTTCAGACTCTTAGCGTACCAGATCGGTGGCTGACCCAGTGTTGACGGGGGTTCCAGGCCGATTGTCGTGTACACCCTGTCTCCGCTCATGGGGCTTGGGGTAATATCTGTATGAATTTACAGTACTGGCTGTCGTCCATGTCCTTGCGCAAGATCATTCATGTCGACTGTGACTGCTTCTACGCCGCCATCGAGATGCGTGACGACCCGCGCCTGGTGGGGCGCCCCATGGCGGTGGGTGGGCAGCCAGGGCAGCGTGGGGTGATTGCCACCTGCAATTATGAAGCGCGGGCCTATGGCGTGCGCTCGGCGATGTCCTCGGGGCATGCCATGAAGCTGTGCCCGGATCTGCAGATCGTCAAGCCTCGCTTCGAGGCCTACCGTGAAGCGTCGCGCGAGATACACGCGATCTTCCGTGACTACACCGAGCTGATCGAACCCTTATCACTGGACGAGGCTTATCTGGATGTCAGTGACAGCCAGTGGTTTGCCGGCAGCGCCACGCGCATTGCCGAAGATATCCGCAGGCGTGTCGCGCAGCAGTTGCACATCACGGTTTCTGCCGGGGTGGCGCCCAACAAGTTCCTGGCCAAGATTGCCAGTGACTGGCGCAAGCCCAACGGCCTGTTCGTGATTACCCCGGATCAGGTGGAGGCGTTCGTCGCCGCGCTGCCGGTCGCTCGTCTGCACGGGGTGGGTAAAGTCACTGCGGACAAGCTGTCGCGGCTGGGTATTGATACCTGCCTATCCTTGCGTGATTGGTCGCGGCTGGCATTGGTCCGTGAATTCGGCAGTTTTGGTGAGCGCTTGTGGGGGCTGGCGCGGGGGATCGATGAGCGTGCGGTGCAAAATGACAGCCGTCGCCAGTCGGTCAGCGTGGAAAACACCTACGATCATGATCTGCCGGACCTGGCCAGTTGCCTGGAAAAACTCCCCGACCTGCTGGCCAGCCTGAACGAGCGGATTGCCCGGATGGACAGCAGCTACCGGCCCGACAAGCCTTTCGTCAAGGTGAAGTTCCATGACTTCAGCCAAACCACCCTGGAGCAGGCAGGGGCAGGGCGTAGCCTTGATAGTTACCGGCAGTTGCTCAGCCAGGCGTTCGCGCGCGGGGGCAAGCCCGTGCGCTTACTGGGCGTAGGTGTGAGGTTGCGTGATCTGCGCGGCGCCCATGAGCAGTTGGAGTTGTTCGAAGACACATAAAGAAGGGGCGCGATGTGCGCCCCTTGCTGTTATTGCGTCAAGCCATTCATTGCGCGCCAGGGTCGGCGACCAGGCGGCCGGTTTCCTTGGTCAACGTCTTGAGGAAGTCCTGCTGCAGTTCCGGATCGTTGCGAGTCAGCTCGATCAGGCTCTGCTCCAGCTCGCTGGCTTCTTCTTCCAGGCCCAGCTCCGAGAGGCGCTTGACCCGATGTACCCACTGGCCGACATCGTCGTCTTCGAGGTCATCGAAAATCAGTTCGTGCGCTTCCAGCAGCTTGCCACGCAGGCTGCCGCTTACCAGCAGGCTGGCATCGCCACGCACGCCGTTGTCCTCGTCGACCACCTGCAAGTGCAGGGTGCCTACGTGCTTGAGGTTCTGCTCGGAGAACGGGCTGTCGAGCAGGTTCAGGCGTAGCACACCGTTCTTGTCGGTGGTCAGCTCGTGGGTCATCTTGCCAGCCTTGACCTCGACCAGGCGCTCGTTCCAGGGCACGCTGGTGAACTCTTCGCGCTTGCCTTTCTCGACTTCGCTGATGCCGGCCAGGTTCTGTTGCGCCCGGCCGTTGGACGGCGTGTTCATGAAGGGGTTGAGCCCGGCCACGCCATAGCTGAGCCAGTCGTGGGTCATGCTCTCGGGCAGGTTGCCGAGGGCGAACACGTTGGCCACGTTGGCGCCGATGCCGGCAACCACTGCAACCGCACCCAGCGGGATCTCGTAGATCTCCCGCCAGGGCTGGTAGGGCGTGTAGCGGTCGTATCGGCGGGTCACCTCGAATTCGGTGACCTCGAAGCGCTGCTGTTCGTGAATGCGCACGCGCCGCTGCGGAAGCTCCATGACCTTGGGCTCGCCGACATCGATCTGCAGACTGTGTTCGAGCAGCTTGCGCTCGACGCGCTCTTCATGGTCGCTGCGCTGGGGCATCTGGTTGGCGCAACCGCTGAGGAGCAGGGCGCCGCACAGTGCGGCGCCCCCCAGGGTGTAGGTACTTCGCTTGGACATGATCACTCGCGCAACGGTTTATCAGCGGCGGATACGGGCCTGCAGGAAGCTCAGCACTTCATTGAGCGGCAACGCCTGGGCGTCTTGCTCGGTGCGGTGCTTGTATTCCAGGTTGCCTTCAGCCAGGCCGCGATCGCTGACGACGATGCGGTGCGGGATGCCGATCAATTCCATGTCGGCGAACTTGATGCCGGGGCTGGTCTTCTTGTCGCGGTCGTCCAGCAGCACGTCGAAACCGGCAGCGGTCAGTTCGGCGTACAGCTTGTCGGTGGCTTCGCGTACCACGTCGGTTTCGTAGCGCAGCGGTACCAGGGCGATCTGGAAGGGAGCCAGGGCGTCGTTCCAGATGATGCCCTTGTCGTCGTAGCTCTGCTCGATGGCAGCGGCGACCACGCGGGATACGCCGATGCCGTAGCAACCCATCGACAGCACCACCGGCTTGCCGTTTTCACCCAGCACCTGGCACTTGAGCGCCTCGCTGTACTTGGTGCCGAGCTGGAAGATGTGGCCGACTTCGATGCCGCGCTTGATGACCAGGGTACCTTGGCCGTCCGGGCTCGGGTCGCCTTCGACGACGTTGCGCAGATCGGCGACTTGTGGAACCGGCAGGTCACGCTCCCAGTTCACGCCGAAGTAGTGCTTGTCGTCGATGTTGGCACCGATGCCGAAGTCGCTCATCAGGGCGACCGAACGGTCGATGATGCATTCCAGCGGCAGGTTCAGCGGGCCGAGGGAGCCGGCGCCGGCACCAATGGCGTCGCGCAGTTCGGCTTCGCTGGCCATGACCAGTGGCTCGGCAACCTGCTCCAGCTTGGTGGCCTTGATTTCGTTGAGTTCGTGGTCGCCGCGGACGACCAAGGCGATCAGCTTGCCTTCTTCGGCGCCATGCACGATCAGGGTCTTGACGGTCTTCTCGATCGGCAGGCCGAAGTTTTCCACCAGTTGCGCGATGGTCTTGGCGTCAGGGGTGTCGACCAGGCGCAGTTCTTCGGTTGGGGCCGGGCGCACGGTTTCGCGCGGGATGGCCTCGGCCTTCTCGATGTTGGCGGCGTAGTCGGAGCTGTCGCTGAAGATCACGTCGTCCTCACCGGAAGAGGCGAGCACGTGGAATTCGTGGGAGTAGTTGCCACCGATGGAGCCGGTGTCGGCCTGCACCGGACGGAAGTCCAGGCCCAGGCGGGTAAAGATGTTGCTGTAGGCCAGGTGCATGCGGTCGTAGGTTTCCTGCAGGGAAGCCTGGTCGGCATGGAAGGAGTAGGCGTCCTTCATGATGAACTCGCGGCCGCGCATCAGGCCGAAGCGCGGACGGATCTCGTCACGGAACTTGGTCTGGATCTGGTACATGTTCAGCGGCAGCTGCTTGTAGCTCGACAGCTCGTTGCGCGCGAGGTCGGTGATGACCTCCTCGTGGGTCGGGCCGACGCAGAAGTCGCGGTTGTGGCGGTCCTTCAGGCGCAGCAGTTCTGGGCCGTACTGTTCCCAGCGGCCGGATTCCTGCCACAGCTCGGCGGGCTGGATGCTTGGCATCAGCACTTCGAGGGCACCGGCGGCGTTCATTTCCTCGCGGACCACGGCCTCGACCTTGCGCATCACCCGCAGCCCCATCGGCAGCCAGGTGTAGAGGCCGGAGGCCAGCTTGCGGATCATGCCGGCACGCAGCATGAGCTGATGGCTGATGACCACGGCATCTGCCGGAGTTTCTTTTTGGGTGGCGAGCAAATATTGACTGGTGCGCATGGTGAGCCGTGTCGATTGCCTGAATGTGAAATGACCCCGCATTGTACGGGGGCGAGACGAAAGCGTACAGAATGCAGCAGTCGTGCGGTTGTGTCAGCCATGAAAAAGCCCGGCCTAGGCCGGGCTTTTTCATTTGCGAAGCGTTGCAAGCACAGGCTTACAGGATGCTCAGCGGGTACTCGACGATCAGGCGCAGTTCGTCGATCGAGCTCGAACCGTAGTAAACGCCATCGCTGGAGCGGTAGGTAGCTTGACGGACGCGGAAGCTCAGGTCTTTAGCCGGGCCTTCCTGCAGCACGTACTTGACGTCTACGTCGCGTTCCCATTCCTTGCCGTTGTCGGTGCCAGTGACGTTGGCGCCGGTACCGCGGACGTAACGGGTCATGAACGACAGGCCTGGAATGCCGTACTCGGCGAAGTTCAGGTCGTAGCGAGCCTGCCAGGATTTCTCGTCTTCGGCGTTGAAGTCGGAACGGGCAATGGAGTTGGCCAGGAAGATGGTGCCGCCGCCGTCCACGCCGTAGGCGTAGTCGCCGTCACCGGTGACCTTCTGGTAGGCCAGGGTGAAGGTGTGGGCGCCGATGTTGTAGGCGCCGGACAGGCTGAATGCACGGTTGTCCAGTTTGTCGCCGTCGAAGGCCTTGACCAGGGCAGCGCCGTCGCTCTTGGTGTCATAGATGTTGAAGTCGAACACCAGGCCTTGCTTGTCGGAGATCGGCAGTGCCCAGTTGATGTTGGCGTAGTATTTGCGCCAGTAGTCTTCAACCTTGGAGTAGTACAGGCTGGTGCTCAGGGTATCGGTAAAGGCGTAGGTGCCGCCGAGTACGTCAGCTTCCTTGAGGTGCAGGCTGTCGCGGTTGGTCTCGGCTTGCGCGGTCAGGCTGGTGAAGCGACCGGCGTGCAGGGTCAGGCCCTTGATCTCGTTGCTGGTGATCAGGCCGCCCTGGGCGATCTCTGGCAGCAAGCGGCTGTCGTCGGTGGCGAAGACCGGCAGTGCGGTGAACTGGTCGCCGACCTTCAGCACGGTGTCGGATACGCGGAATTTGACCGCGCCGCCGCCTTTCGAGTAGTCATCCTGCGAGCGACCGTCGGAGCCGGTCGGGAACAGGCCGGTGCCGGCGCGGCCTTTGCCGCTGTCCAGTTTCAGGCCCAGCATGCCGATGGCGTCGACGCCGACACCGACGGTGCCTTGGGTGAAGCCGGACTCGTAGGTACCCAGGAAGCCCAGGCCGGTTTCTTCCACGCGGCTCTGACGGTTGCCGTCTTTGTCGCGCTCGTTGTTGCGGAAGTCACGGCTGAAATACAGCATCCGGGTCTTGACGTTGAGCTTGCTGTCTTCGAGGAAGCCCTTGGATTCATCCTGCGAAGAGGCGACAGCAAATTGCGAGGTCCCTGCTGCTACGGCCAGGGCGATCATGCTCCACTTCATCACGCGCATCGTGATTTGCTCCTTTGGTTTTTAGGAAGAGTACCGCTGCTCCCTGGTGTTTTAGTTATAGGGGGCAGCTCTTTCTTGTTATGTCGGCGAAAATGTATATCACGCTGACTATTCTTGGCGATACGGGCAAAAACAACCTTTCGATAACTTTATGCCCGTGTCGCGTACAGTTATTTCCATGTCGCAAATCACGCCCTGTTTAGTTGGGCGTACAACGCCAGCGCTGTTGTCAAGCCATCAAGAATGCGTAATCACAAAGTTGTGGCCTGCAAACTCCCTGGTGGATCCGATGTCGCTGTTGTTATTTGTCGCGTCCACCCGACGATGCAGGTGTCGTGCCGACTTGGCGTCAAACGAATGCAACAAGCGTGCTCAAAATCACGAACGCTTGATGAAATTTTCACAGTTGCCAAAGCGCCAGGGTGGAAATCACCGTAAACACGGGGCGACGCCTGTCTTATGGTGTGCCATGGATCAATGTCCTGCTTGTTGGCAACAGTTGCCTTCAAAGTCAAGGTGTTACCTGTAACTGTTGATCCTGCGTGTTTTGTGTGAAGAAAGTGTGGTGGTGCGGTGACGATTGGCATCATTTTGGTGCGAAAAGTAGCGTGGTGTTACCGCCGCCGGCTCAAACGGGTGCGCATACCGGTTGGGTGTGTGTCCTCGCTGATGTGGCAAAAGAGGAAGCAGGGTATCCTTCGCCCCTGTTTTCGCCCTGTGGGGCGTCATTGTTTTTCAGGAGGTACGCCGTGTTCACTCTCGATTCGCGCCTGCAGCAGGATTCCCTGGTGCTGGGCGACCTGCCGCTATGCCGCTTGCTGTTGAGCAAGGATGCCAACTACCCCTGGTTCATCCTGGTGCCGCGTCGTGCCGATATCAGCGAGCTTTTCGACCTCGATGAGGTTGATCAGCAGCAGCTCTGGCAGGAAACCAATGCCTTGGCCGAAGCGTTGAAGGATGCCTTTGCTGCCGACAAGATGAACGTCGCCACGCTCGGTAACGTTGTCAGCCAGTTGCACATGCATGTCATCGTCCGTCGCCTCGGTGATGCCGCCTGGCCTGCGCCGGTGTGGGGCAAGGTGCCGGCCATCGACTATGCGCCGGAACAGGTGGAAGGCATTCGCCAGCGTGTGCGTGCGCTGCTCGGTGAAAGCTTCGAGGAGGCCTGAGGCATGTCGCTGGAAATGCAGATCGTCGAGCTGGAAACCCGGCAGGCGTTCCAGGATGACACCATCCAGGCGCTGAACGACGTGGTGGTCGAACAGGGGCGGGTGATCGAGCGCCTGCAATTGCAGGTGGCCGAGTTGATCAAGCGTTACGAAGAGATGGTCGGCCAGTACGGCAGCGAGGGAGAGGAGGCTCCGCCGCCTCATTATTGACGGCGGCGGAGTCTGTGGTCAGCGGCGCGAGACCGCGACCACGTCTTCGGCCTGCAGGCCCTTGTCACGGTGCATCACCGAGAACTCCACGCGCTGGCCTTCGACCAGGACGCGGTGGCCTTCGCCACGGATGGCGCGAAAGTGCACGAAGATATCGTCACCGGTATCGCGGGAGATGAAGCCGAAGCCCTTCGAGGTATTGAACCACTTCACCGTACCGGTATCGCGCAGGCCTGCGTCTTGCACTACGCCCTGGCTGCGAGCTTTGCGTGGCGTGCGGGCAAAACCTGCCGCCAGGTGCAGGGCGCAGGCGAAGATGGCGCAGGCCAGTGCGGGCAGGCTGCCCAGTTCCGGGCGTGCCAGCAGTGTAAGCGTCTGCAGGGCTACGGCCAGTACCAGCAGGATGCTGGTTGCGCGCTGCAATTGCTGGCGCATGCCGTTGTAATACAGCGGCAGGGCCGGGGCCAGGATCAGGTTGAGCAGCCCGAGCAAGGCCAGGTATACGGCCTCGGGTTGTTGCAGCAGGGGTGTGGCGTCGGTTCTGAGGCTGGGTATGAGCGATAGCAGCAAGGCAGCCACGCCCGTCACCAGATGGACGATCTTGAACATTTGATTAGGCTCGCATTGATAAGGCCGATCACAGGATGAGCTGGCTGCACGGTGCGCGTGAGGTGTAAGCGCAAAAACGTGACAGGCCAGCCTATGCACCCGGCAATAACAGTCCGCACGGGTGGCACGCTGCCTATTTAACAGCAAAGGCGCAGGCATCTCAAACCGCGTGCGCCGGCTGGACGTCGCGGCCTGCGTGGCGAGGAATCTCTTGCTAGGGTTTGTAGGGTTGTCGCGCAGGCACGTCTCACAGTGACTCGCGCCCGCTTGATCATCCAGGCCTACTAAGGAGAGGGGAGCGTCATGGCAATCGATATCGGTATCAGTGAAGAAGATCGCAAGTCCATTGTCGAAGGGTTGTCCCGATTACTGTCGGATACCTATGTGCTGTACCTGAAAACCCACAATTTCCACTGGAATGTCACCGGCCCGTCGTTTCGCACCCTGCACCTGATGTTCGAGGAGCAGTACAACGAGTTGGCGCTGGCAGTGGACTCCATTGCCGAACGCATCCGCGCGCTGGGTTTTCCCGCGCCGGGTTCCTATGCCTTTTATGCGCGCCATTCGTCGATCAAGGAGGAAGAGGGGGTGCCCATTGCCGATGAAATGATCCGGCAACTGGTGCAGGGCCAGGAGGCGGTGGTGCGCACCGCGCGCAGCATCTTCCCAGTGGTGGACAAGGTCAGCGACGAACCAACCGCTGACTTGCTCACCCAGCGCATGCAGGTGCATGAGAAAACGGCCTGGATGCTGCGGGTATTGCTCGACGGGAAGTAATTGCTGCTTGATTCTTGCGCAAGCATTGAAGGTAGGGGCGGCGCCAGGGAAGGTGCCGTGCCCTGTTCGTTTGGGGGGAAGGCTTTGCTGCTGCTATCCGCATGCGTGGCGGCGCTTCATTGACGGCCAGGACCCTGTCCGGAGCGACGGACGGGGATGTTCGTGACGATGGAGCGAAGCGATGTACGGTGTTACGCAAGGAGTAAATGCTGGGAGCAGGCAAGGGCAGGGGAGTGGTCGGCCGCGCATTGACCCGTTCAAGGTGGATTTCGACATGCAGCAGGCCGGGCCGGTGTCGCGTTCGGTACGGCTCAATGGTTTTGCAACCTGTCTGCGCCTGGAGGCGGTCTATTGGCGGATCCTTGAACGGATTGCCCAGGCCAATCGGTGTTCGGTCAGCGCTGTGCTGTCCTATGTGGATCGTGAGGTGCACCTGCGCCATGGCGGGGTGAGGAACTTCAGTGGCCTGATCCGGGTGATCTGCGTGGCATGGCTGCAGGATGCGCCGGATTCGCACTGATCGCCGGGCGGGCTGCACTGCTCCGGTTAACCATATATAATCCCGCTCTTTGCTGCCGTGGGCAGCCTGCAATGTGGTTGACGAGAGACACCATGCCCCTTTACGACTATCAATGTGCATCCTGCGAACACCGCATGGAGGTGTTGCAGAAGATCAGTGCCGCGCCGCTGACCGATTGCCCGGCGTGTCAGGCCCCGGCATTGAAGAAGCTGCTGTCGGTCCCCGGCTTTCGCCTGAGTGGCAACGGCTGGTACGAGACCGACTTCAAGACCGGGGCAAAAAAGAATCTGGCAGGCGGCGACAAGGCCGACTGAGTTGAATTGCACCGACCGGGTCTTGCAGTATTAGCCCCTTGGGCGGCGAAGACCTCCACCGAATACACGAATCACGAGAAGCGAAACCACGACCATGATGCGCAGCCATTATTGCGGCCAACTGAACGAGAGCCTGGACGGCCAGGAAGTCACCCTTTGCGGCTGGGTCCATCGTCGTCGCGACCACGGCGGGGTGATCTTCCTCGATATCCGTGACCGCGAAGGCATGGCCCAGGTCGTATTCGACCCGGATCGCGCCGAAACCTTCGCGGCCGCCGACCGCGTGCGCAGCGAATACGTGGTGCAGATCACCGGCAAGGTGCGCAAGCGTCCGGACGGCGCGGTAAACGCCAACATGGCCTCCGGCGCCATCGAAATCCTCGGCTACCAGCTGACCGTGCTCAACGAAGCCGAAACGCCGCCGTTCCCGCTGAACGAATACTCCGACGTTGGCGAGGAAACCCGTCTGCGTTACCGCTTCATCGACCTGCGTCGCCCAGAGATGGCCGAGAAGCTGCGCCTGCGTTCGCGCATCACCACCAGCATCCGCCGCTTCCTCGACGAAAATGGTTTCCTTGACGTCGAGACGCCGATCCTGACCCGCGCCACCCCGGAGGGCGCCCGCGACTACCTGGTGCCGAGCCGTACCCACGCTGGCAGCTTCTTCGCCCTGCCGCAGTCGCCGCAGCTGTTCAAGCAGCTGCTGATGGTCGCGGGCTTCGACCGCTACTACCAGATCGCCAAGTGCTTCCGTGACGAAGACCTGCGTGCCGACCGCCAGCCGGAATTCACCCAGATCGACATCGAGACCAGCTTCCTCGACGAATCCGAGATCATGGGCCTCACCGAGAGCATGATCCGCAAGCTGTTCAAGGAAGTGCTGGATCTGGAGTTCGGTGAGTTCCCGCACATGACCTTCGAAGAGGCCATGCGTCGCTACGGTTCCGACAAGCCCGACCTGCGTAACCCGCTGGAACTGGTTGACGTTGCCGACCAGCTGAAGGACGTCGACTTCAAGGTGTTCGCCGGCCCGGCAAACGATCCTAAATGCCGCGTCACCGCCCTGCGTGTGCCAGGCGGCGCAAGCATGCCGCGCAGCAAGATCGACGAGTACACCAAGTTCGTCGGCATCTACGGTGCCAAGGGCCTGGCTTACATCAAGGTCAACGAGCGCGCCAAGGGTGTCGAAGGCCTGCAGTCGCCGATCGTCAAGAACATCCCCGAGGCCAACCTCAACAACATCCTCGATCGCGTGGGTGCGGTCGACGGTGACATCGTGTTCTTCGGCGCCGACAAGTTCAAAGTCGTCAGCGAAGCCCTGGGCGCACTGCGTATCCGCCTGGGCCACGATTTCGAACTGCTGACCTGCGAGTGGGCCCCAATGTGGGTCGTCGACTTCCCGATGTTCGAAGAGAACGAAGACGGCAGCTTCACCGCACTGCACCACCCGTTCACCGCGCCGAAATGCACCCCGGAAGAGCTGGAGGCCAACCCGGCCACTGCACTGTCCCGTGCCTACGACATGGTGCTCAACGGCACCGAGCTGGGTGGCGGTTCGATCCGTATCCACCGCAAAGAAATGCAACAGGCGGTCTTCCGTCTGCTGGGTATCGAGGCGGCGGAACAGGAAGAGAAGTTCGGCTTCCTGCTCGACGCCCTGAAGTTCGGTGCGCCGCCCCACGGTGGCCTGGCCTTCGGTCTGGACCGCCTGGTCATGCTGATGACCGGTGCCCAGTCGATCCGTGAAGTGATCGCCTTCCCGAAAACCCAGAGCGCCGCGTGCGTGATGACCCAGGCCCCTGGCCTGGTCGACGCCAAGGCCCTGCGCGAGCTGCACATCCGTCTGCGCGAGCAGACCAAAGTCGAGTAATTGCGACCTAGGGCGCATCGGTAGCGCTGCGCCCACGTATTCCACGCGTTCCGCCCTTCGGGGCGGAACCTGTTTCTGTTTCAAGGATTTGGAGTCGTTATGGCTGGTCATTCCAAGTGGGCGAACATCAAGCACCGCAAAGAGCGCCAGGATGCCAAAAGGGGCAAGATCTTCACCAAGTGGATCCGTGAGCTGACCGTCGCCGCCAAGCAGGGCGGTGGTGACCCGGCTTCCAACCCGCGTCTGCGCCTGGCGCTGGACAAGGCCCTGGGTGCCAACATGAGCCGCGACATCATCGATCGCGCCGTGGCCCGGGGTGCCGGCACCAACGAAAGCGACAATGTCGAAGAGCTCAGCTATGAAGGTTACGGCCCGGGTGGCGTGGCGATCATGGTCGAAGCCATGACCGACAACCGCAATCGTACCGCCGCGGCCGTGCGCCATGCCTTCACCAAGTGCGGTGGCAACCTGGGCACCGACGGTTCGGTGGCCTACCTGTTCGAGCGCAAGGGGCAGATCAGCTTCGCCGCAGAACTGGCCGTTGACGAGGATGCGCTGATGGAAGCCGCAATGGAGGCCGATGCCGACGACGTGGTGGTCAACGACGACGGCTCCTTCGATGTGTTCACCTCGTTCAACAGCTTCTACGCGGTGCGTAATGCGCTGGAGGAGGCAGGCTTCAAGGCCTCGGATGCCGAGATCGTGATGCAGCCGACCACCAGTGCCGAGCTGGATCAGGAGGGCGCCGAGAAGGTACTCAAGCTGATCGACATGCTCGAGGACCTGGACGACGTGCAGAACGTCTACTCCAATGCACAGATCTCCGACGAGATCATGGAAGCACTGGGCTGATAGTTTCGGCGACAGGCGCTATCGCAGGGCAAGTCGCATCGGCGCACCGCCGCTCCCGCAGGGGTTTTGCATGCTCCCTGTGGGAGCGGCGGTGCGCCGATGCGGCTTGTCTCGCGATAGGGTCGGCAAATTCGTAAATATCTGTAGGCGTTATGACTCTGATTCTTGGTATCGACCCCGGCTCGCGCATCACCGGCTTCGGTGTGGTCCGGCAGACTGCGCGCGGCTGCGAGTACGTCACCTCGGGCTGTATTCGCACCGGTGATGGCGAACTGCACGATCGGCTGCTTGTCGTCTTTCGCGGTGTCAGCGAGATCATTCGCCAGCACGGCCCGGTGACCATGGGTATCGAGCGGGTGTTCATGGCGCGCAATGCCGATTCGGCGCTCAAGCTGGGGCAGGCACGTGGTGCCGCGATCGTTGCCGCCGCAGAAGCGGGCCTGGAGATCGCCGAATATACCGCCAGCCAGGTCAAACAGGCGGTAGCGGGCACCGGTGGGGCGAACAAGGACCAGGTGATGTTGATGGTCATGCACCTGCTCAAGCTCACCCAGAAACCGCAAGTCGACGCCTCTGATGCCCTGGCCATCGCCCTGTGCCATGCCCATACCCGGTCCAGCCTTATACCCCATGGTTTGACCACGGCGCGGCGACGCGGCGGGCGCTTGCGTCTGTAACCGCTTCATGCGCTGATACACATTTTGTCCGGGTGGCCCGTTCGCCCGAAGCATTTGCTGATAGGGTTGTGCGGTTTCTGACCGGCGCCCCAGAGAAAGGATCGGAACGTGATTGGACGTTTGCGCGGCACCCTGGCGGAAAAACAGCCGCCGCACCTGATTGTCGACGTCAATGGCCTGGGCTACGAGCTCGAAGTGCCGATGACCACCCTTTATCGCCTGCCAAAGGTGGGGGAGGTCGTGACCCTGCATACCCACCAGGTGGTGCGTGAAGATGCCCACCTGCTGTATGGCTTCGCTGAAAAGCGCGAGCGTGAACTGTTCCGCGAGCTGATCCGGCTCAATGGCGTTGGCCCGAAGCTGGCGCTGGCGTTGATGTCCGGGCTTGAAGTCGACGATCTGGTGCGCTGTGTGCAGGCGCAGGACGCCGCCGTGCTGGTGCGCGTACCGGGCGTCGGCAAGAAGACCGCCGAGCGCCTGCTGGTCGAACTCAAGGACCGCTTCAAGGCCTGGGAAACCTCGCCGGCGATGTTCGCCCTGGTGTCCGACGGCCCGCTGCCGGTGGCCAGCGTCAACACGGCCGAGGCGGACGCGGTCAGTGCGCTGGTGTCGCTGGGCTATAAGCCGCAGGAGGCCAGCAAGGCGATTTCCGCGATCGAAGGCAAGGCCAACCTCAGCAGTGAAGAACTGATCCGTCGCAGCCTCAAAGGGATGATTACCAAGTGATCGAGACCGACCGCCTGATTGCCGCCTCCGGACGTGACCGCGAAGAGGTCCAGGACCGCGCAATCCGTCCGCTGCGCCTGGAGGAATACATCGGTCAGCCGGTGGTGCGCGAGCAGATGGCGCTGTTCATCCAGGCTGCGCGCGGTCGCAACGAGTCCCTCGACCATACCCTGATCTTCGGCCCGCCCGGCCTGGGCAAGACCACGCTGGCCAATATCATCGCCCACGAAATGGGCGTTTCGGTGAAGAGCACCTCGGGGCCGATCCTTGAGCGCCCGGGCGACCTGGCGGCGATGCTCACCAATCTGGAACCGCACGATGTGCTGTTCATCGACGAAATTCACCGCTTGTCGCCGGTGGTCGAGGAAGTGCTGTATCCGGCCATGGAAGACTTCCAGCTGGACATCATGATCGGAGAAGGGCCGGCTGCGCGCTCGATCAAGCTCGATCTGCCACCGTTCACCCTGGTCGGCGCCACCACCCGCGCAGGCATGCTGACCAACCCCCTGCGTGACCGTTTCGGTATCGTCCAGCGCCTGGAGTTCTACAGCGATCGGGACCTGGCGACCATCGTCAGCCGTTCGGCCGGCATTCTCGGGTTGTCGATCGAGGATACCGGTGCGTTCGAGATTGCCCGCCGTGCGCGCGGTACCCCGCGTATTGCCAACCGCCTGCTGCGCCGCGTGCGTGACTACGCCGAGGTGCGCGGCAAGGGCGAAATCACCAAGGCCGTGGCAGACATGGCGCTCAACCTGCTGGACGTCGACGAGCGCGGTTTCGACCATTCCGACCGGCGCCTGCTGCTGACCATGATCGAGAAGTTCGACGGTGGCCCGGTGGGCGTGGACAACCTGGCCGCGGCGATCAGCGAAGAGCGCCATACCATTGAAGACGTGCTGGAACCGTACCTCATCCAGCAAGGCTATATCATGCGCACCCCGCGAGGCCGCGTGGTCACTCGTCACGCCTACCTGCATTTCGGCCTGAACATTCCCGGGCGCTTCTGTGAAGGCGGGGAATATTCCGCGCAGGACGACGAATGACAGATCGAACCGGCGATTTCGTGGTCCTACCGCAGGCATGCCCACCAAACGCTGGCAATACGACATTAACCCGGCAAAAACAGTTGCCTGGGCGGATTGGCAAGTTCAGGAGTAAGCACTAGAGTATGCGCGCGCAAAATGGGCTGGAACCGTTCGCACACCGCTGTCGCGTCTATTACGAGGATACCGACGCGGGTGGGGTGGTGTACTACGTCAACTACCTCAAGTTCATGGAGCGAGCGCGTACCGAGCGCCTGCGTCACCTGGGCTTTTCCCAGGCGCAACTGGCGGGTGACAATCTTCTGTTCGTCGTGCACTCCAGCGAAGCGCGCTACCACGCGCCGGCGCGGCTGGACGACGAATTGCGGGTAACCGCGCAAGTGCTTGAATTGAATCGCGCCAGCCTGCGCTTCGTGCAGCAGGTATGGCGAATAAAGGATGAAGTGCTGCTCTGCGAGGGGCAGTTCCTTGTGGCCGCCGTGCGTGCCGACACTTTCAAGCCCCGGGCCATTCCCCCAGAACTGCGCGATGCGTTCCTGGCGGACGGTGCGGGTACTCAATCCAACGCAGGAGAATAAGCGTGGAAGCAAACGTCGTCGACCATACCTCCATGTGGAGCCTGGTCGCCAATGCCAGCGTCGTGGTTCAGCTGGTAATGCTCACCCTGGTGGCCGCTTCGGTCATGTCCTGGGTCATGATCTTCCAGCGCAGCACCATGCTGCGCGCCGGTCGTCGTGCCCTGGATGCCTTCGAGGAGCGCTTCTGGTCGGGTATCGACCTGTCCAAGCTGTACCGCCAGGCCGGCAGCAACCCGGACCCGGACTCGGGTGTCGAGCAGGTATTCCGTGCCGGCTTCAAGGAATTCTCGCGCCTGCGCCAGCAGCCGGGTGTCGACCCGGATGCCGTGATGGAAGGTGTTGGCCGTGCGATGCGCGTTGCCATCTCGCGTGAAGAAGAGAAGCTCGAGCAGAGCCTGCCGTTCCTCGCCACCGTCGGCTCCACCAGCCCGTACATCGGCCTGTTCGGTACCGTCTGGGGCATCATGAACTCGTTCCGCGGTCTGGCCAGCGCCCAGCAGGCGACCCTCGCCACCGTGGCCCCCGGTATCGCCGAGGCCCTGATTGCCACCGCGATCGGCCTGTTCGCCGCGATCCCGGCGGTCATCGCCTACAACCGCTTTGCCGCACGCAGTGAAGTACTGATTGGTCGTTACTACACCTTCGCCGACGAGTTCCAGGCGATCCTGCACCGCAAAGTACACACCAGCGAAGAGTGATCAGGTAGAAACCCATGGCCCGAGTTCGCCACAAACGCAAGCCGGTCGCCGAGATGAACGTGGTGCCCTACATCGACGTGATGCTGGTGCTGCTGGTCATCTTCATGGTGACCGCCCCCATGCTCAACCAGGGCGTGAAAGTAGACCTGCCCAAGGTGTCCAGCGAGGCCCTGCCGCAGGACAACAATGTCCAGATCCTGACCATCTCTATCAAGGCCGACAAGACTTACTTCTGGAACCTCGGCAGTGAAGTCGACACCGACAAGCAGATGGACAAGGCCATGACCTTGCCGGAAATGACCAGCGCGGTGACCAAGATCATTGCCGCCGGTCGCGACCAGGGCAAGCAGACCCAGGTCTTCATTCGTGGCGACAAGTCCGTCGACTACGGCGCGGTCATGGGTGCCATGGGCGGGTTGCAGAAGGCTGGTGTCGGTAACGTTGGCCTGATTACCGAGGCGCCCTGATGCAGCAGCGAGAGCCATCCGCCTCGGAAAGCTACTTCTGGCCCAGTGTCTGGGCCATCGGCCTGCATGTGCTGGTGTTCGGCATGCTGTTCGTCAGTTTCGCCATGACGCCTGAGCTGCCACCCTCCAAGCCGATCGTCCAGGCCACGCTCTACCAGCTCAAGTCCAAGAGCCAAGCGACCACCCAGACCAATCAGAAGATTGCCGGGGAAGCGAAGAAGACCGCGTCGCGGCAGACCGAGGTCGAGCAGCTGGAGCAGAAGAAGGTCGAGCAGGAAGCCGTGAAGGCTGCGGAACAAAAGAAAGCAGACGCTGCTCAAAAAGCTGAGGAAGCCCGCGAAGCCGCCGAGGCCAAGAAAGCCGAAGAGGCCGCCAAGGCGACCGAGCAGAAGAAAGCCGCAGAAGCCAAGAAAGCCGAAGAAGCGAAGAAGGCGGCTGAAAAACAGCAGGCCGACATCGCCAAGAAGAAGGCTGAAGAAGAGGCGAAAAAGCAGGCCGAAGAAGAGGCCAAGAAACAGGCAGCGGAAGAGGCGAAGAAGAAAGCCGCCGAAGACGCAAAGAAAAAAGCAGCCGAGGACGCCAAGAAGAAAGCGGCGGCCGAGGAAGCGAAGAAGAAGGCAGCTGAAGAGGCCAAGAAAAAGGCCGCTGCAGACGCCCAGAAGAAAAAAGCACAGGAAGCGGCCCGCAAATCGGCGGAAGACAAGAAGGCTCAGGCACTTGCCGAGCTGTTGTCCGACACCACCGAGCGCCAGCAGGCGCTGGCCGATGAGCAGGGTGACCAGGTGGCCGGCGATTTCGACGACCTGATCCGTATGCGAGCAGCCGAAGGCTGGGCGCGTCCGCCCTCTGCGCGCAAGGGCATGACGGTAGTTCTGCAGATCAACATGTTGCCGGACGGTACCCTCACCAATGTGAGCGTGGCCAAATCCAGCGGCGACGGTCCGTTCGACAGCTCGGCCGTGGCCGCGGTGAAGAACATTGGTCGGTTGACCGAGATGCAGGGCTTGAAGCCGAACGAATTCAATCCGTATCGTTCATTCAAGATGACATTTACACCTGAGGATCTAGCGTTGTGATTAAACGTCTGAGAGGACTCCTGGTCTTGCTCTGCTGCGTGGCAGGCATGGCCATGGCGGAGGAAAAGAACATCCTGGTCACCAGCGGCAGCGACCGGGCAACCCCCATCGCGGTAGTGCCCTTCGGCGTGCAGGGCGGCAGCGTGCTGCCCGAGGACATGGCCGATATCATTGGCAACGACCTGCGCAACTCCGGCTACTATTCGCCGATTCCGAAGCAGAACATGATCAGCCAGCCTACCCAGGCCAGCGAAGTCATCTTCCGTGACTGGAAAGCACTGGGCGCGCAGTACGTCATGGTCGGCAGCATCGTGCCTGCCGGTGGTCGCCTGCAGGTCAGCTATGCACTGTTCAACGTCGCCACCGAGCAGCAAGTGCTGACCGGCAGCGTCGCGGGTGGTGTCGATCAGTTGCGTGACATGTCCCACTACATCGCCGACCAGTCGTTCGAGAAGCTCACCGGCATCAAGGGTGCGTTCTCCACCCGTATGCTGTACGTGACCGCCGAGCGTTTCTCGACCAACAACACCCGTTACACCCTGCAGCGTTCGGACTACGACGGCGCCCGCGCGGTCACCCTGCTGCAGTCGCGCGAGCCGATCCTCTCGCCGCGTTTCGCCCCGGATGGCAAGCGCATCGCGTACGTGTCGTTCGAGCAGAAGCGTCCGCGCATCTTCATCCAGCACATCGATACCGGTCGCCGCGAACAGGTCACCAATTTCGAAGGCCTGAACGGCGCTCCAGCCTGGTCGCCCGACGGTACTCGCCTGGCGTTCGTGCTGTCGAAGGACGGCAACCCGGACATCTACGTGATGAACGTCGCTTCGCGTCAGATCAGCCGTGTCACTGCCGGCCCCGGTATCAATACCGAGCCGTTCTGGGGCAAGGATGGCAACACCCTTTACTTCACATCCGACCGTGGCGGCAAGCCACAGATCTACAAACAGTCGGTTAGTGGCGGTGGTGCCGAGCGGGTAACTTTCGTGGGCAACTACAACGCCAACCCGAAACTGTCGGCGGATGAAAAGACCCTGGTGATGATCCATCGCCAACAAGGTTTCACCAACTTCAAAGTGGCTGCCCAGGATCTGCAACGCGGAAGTGTAAAGATTCTCACCGAGACCAGTCTTGATGAGTCTCCCACTGTTGCGCCAAACGGCACCATGCTAATCTACGCCACCCGCCAGCAGGGCCGGGGAGTCTTGATGCTCGTGTCGCTTAACGGCCGCGTGAGGCTCCCGCTTCCTACCGCTCAAGGCGAAGTCAGAGAACCGTCCTGGTCCCCTTACCTGAACTGATTGCGGCGTAACACGTTTTGCTTAACACATTGGGGTTTCATTAGGAGTTTCAAGATGGAAATGCTGAAGTTTGGTAAATTTGCTGCGCTGGCTCTGGCCATGGCCGTAGCTGTAGGTTGCTCCTCGAAAGGCGGTGACAACGCTGGTGAAGGCGCTGTTGACCCGAACGCTGGCTACGGTGCCAACACTGGCGCTGTTGACGGCTCCCTGAGCGAAGAAGCCGCCCTGCGCGCAATCACCACCTTCTACTTCGAATACGACAGCTCGGACCTGAAGCCAGAAGCCATGCGCGCTCTGGACGTTCACGCCAAGGACCTGAAGTCCAACGGCAACCGCGTTGTCCTGGAAGGCAACACCGACGAGCGCGGCACCCGCGAGTACAACATGGCTCTGGGTGAGCGTCGTGCCAAGGCCGTTCAGCGTTACCTGGTTCTGCAGGGCGTTTCCCCTGCTCAGCTGGAACTGGTCTCCTACGGCGAAGAGCGTCCAGTTGCCACCGGCAACGACGAGCAGTCCTGGGCTCAGAACCGTCGCGTAGAACTGCGTAAGTAAGTTCCTATGCGTATGTGCCGCCGTGTAGTAACCGTCCTCGCACTCAGCCTGCCCCTCTCGGCGTGGGCTGCGGTTCCCGTAGTAGATGACAACGCAGGTGGTTTGCCACCTGCGGGTTATGGCACGAGCGGCGCCTATGCCGGAGCAGGGGCTTCGGCCCCTGCTTCTGCAAACGGCCAGCTGTTCATGCAGCTGCAGCAGATGCAGGACCAGATTTCCCGCCAGCAAGGCATCATCGAAGAGCTGCAGAACGATGTGTCGCGCATGAAGCAGGAAAACCTCGAGCGCTATCAGGAACTGGACCGCCGCATTGGCAGCGGAACGGCACCTGCCGCGACTCCCGATAATTCCTCCACCGGTGGTGCGAACAACGCAGCCACGGGTGCCGCCGCCGGCGCCAGCGCCGCGCAGCCACCGGCCGCCAGCAGCGAGCCGGGTGATCCGGCGAAAGAAAAGCTCTATTACGACGCGGCTTTCGACCTGATCAAGCAGAAGGACTTCGACAAGGCCAGCCAGGCCTTCAACGCCTTCCTGCGCAAGTACCCCAACAGCCAGTACGCCGGTAACGCGCAATACTGGCTGGGCGAAGTGAACCTCGCCAAAGGCGACCTGCAGGGTGCCAGCCAGGCCTTTGCCAAGGTCAGCCAGCTGTATCCGGAGCACAGCAAGGTGCCGGATTCGCTCTATAAGCTGGCCGACGTCGAGCGCCGCCTGGGCCACACCGACAAGGTCAAAGGGATTTTGCAGAAGGTGGTCACTGACTACCCTAAAACCACTGCCGCCAAACTGGCTGAGCGTGACCTGCAAAAGCTCTGAGTCAATGCTTCATGAAGAAACCCGCGCCTGTCGCGGGTTTTTTCGTTAGAATCACTGCCCTTTTTTCGTAAACACGCTGCTGCGGATAACGCCATGTCGAGTCCGCGACAGTGCCTGACGGAGGCGGACAGCCTGTTCAGCTGTCACGCCCGTGGCGATCATGCAAGACACATTACGCATCACCGAAGTCTTTTACTCGTTGCAGGGTGAAACGCGAACGGCTGGGCTGCCCACGGTATTCGTGCGCCTGACCGGTTGCCCCCTGCGTTGCCAGTACTGCGACAGTGCCTATGCCTTCAGCGGCGGCACTCTGCGTAGCCTGGGTTCGATCCTCGAGCAGGTGGCCGGCTTCAAGCCGCGCTATGTCTGTGTCACCGGCGGTGAGCCTTTGGCCCAGCCGAATGCGCTGCCGCTGCTGCGCAGCCTGTGCGATGCCGGTTACGAGGTTTCGCTGGAAACCAGCGGCGCTCTCGATATCAGCGGCGTCGATACCCGGGTCAGCCGCGTAGTCGACCTGAAGACGCCAGGCTCCGAAGAGTCGCACCGTAACCGCTACGAGAACATCGAGCTACTGACCCGCAACGATCAGGTCAAGTTCGTTATCTGCTCGCGCGAAGACTACGACTGGGCGGTCTCCAAACTGATCCAGTACAACCTGACCGAGCGTGCCGGCGAAGTGCTGTTCTCGCCCAGCCACCATCAGGTGAAAGCCTCCGACCTGGCTGACTGGATCGTCGCCGACAACCTGCCCGTGCGTTTCCAGCTGCAGCTGCACAAGTTGCTGTGGAACGACGAACCTGGACGCTGAGAGAAAAGACATGACTGAAAAACGCGCGGTAATCCTGCTTTCTGGCGGCCTCGATTCGGCCACCGTGGTGGCCATGGCCAAGGCTGAAGGCTACGCCTGCTACACCATGAGCTTCGACTATGGCCAGCGCCATCGTGCCGAGCTCGAGGCCGCGGCGCGGGTTGCCCATGACCTGGGCGTGGTCGAGCACAAGGTGATTGGCCTGAACCTGAACGGTATCGGCGGCTCGGCCCTGACCGACAGCAGCATCGACGTGCCGGAAGCGCCAAGCGAAGGCATCCCGGTGACTTACGTGCCGGCGCGCAACACCGTGTTCCTCTCGCTGGCGCTCGGCTGGGCCGAAGTGCTTCAGGCGCGTGACATCTTCATTGGTGTCAATGCGGTGGACTATTCCGGTTACCCGGACTGCCGCCCCGAGTTCGTCGAGGCCTTCGAGCGCATGGCCAACTTGGCCACCAAGGCCGGGGTCGAAGGGCAGGGCTTCCGCATCCAGGCGCCGCTGCAGAACCTGAGCAAGGCGCAGATTGTCCAGGCCGGTATCGCTCGCGGCGTGGACTACAGCCTGACCGTGTCCTGCTATCAGGCCGATGATGATGGGCGCGCCTGTGGCAAGTGCGACAGCTGCCGCCTGCGGGCCGATGGCTTCAGTGCAGCCGGTGTAGCGGACCCGACCCGTTATTTTTAAAAAAATGCGTATGGGGTGTTGATTTCTCCTGAGAAATCAGTAATATACGCGCCATCCAACGGGTCGTTAGCTCAGTTGGTAGAGCAGTTGGCTTTTAACCAATTGGTCGTAGGTTCGAATCCTACACGACCCACCATATTGCAGTACGAAAAGCCCGCCTTCATGGCGGGCTTTTTCGTTTCCGCTGCCGGGAGAATGTTCTCTCCATCGCCCTGGTTACAACAAAAAAGCCGATACCTGATTGTTCGGGTATCGGCTTTTTTGATGGGCGTTGTCTCTGTCAGCCTTTGCCCGGCTTTACCTCGTCGCTGGATGCGGTGCTTTGCTCGTGTTGCGCCTTGCTGTCGGGCAGTTGGTCGAACTCGCGCAGGCCGTTCTTCACGTAAGGGTTGCCGATCCAGCGTGGGCTGGGGCTGAACTGCGTGCTCACCAGGCTCTTGGCGGGCTCGTAGCGGTCGTAGCTCAGCCCGGCCAGGTCGGACAGGGTGTGGATCAGGTGCGAGCTGCTGTAAGGGCGCGAGGCCATCGCCTGCAGGTCTCGTGGGTGGCTGGCCTGCCAGCTCGGCGAGGTCCAGAGCAGGAACGGGATGGTGTACATCGGTCGGGTCGGGTCACCTTCGTTGCGCCCCAGGCGATCGTGCTGGCCGGAGCTGTAGACATCCTCGCCATGGTCGGAGAGATACAGCAAGAAGCCGTTCGGCGTGGTGGCCGCGTACCGTTTGATCAGGCTCGATACCACGTAGTCGTTGTAGCGCACCGCGTTGTCATAGAAGTTGTAGGTTTGCACCTTGTCCGGCGACAGCGCTGCCGGGGCGCCGGCATTGTCCTTGAAATGCTCGTAATCTGCCGGATAGCGGTAGCGGTAATCCATGTGGGTGCCGAGCAGGTGGATGATGATGAACTTCTTCTGCGTCGGGTCCTGCAGCGCTTTTTCGAAGGGGGCGAGTACCACATCGTCGTACTGGCTGGCGTTCTGGTTGCGCTGGTTGTTCAGGTAGACCTGCTCGTCCGTCTGCTGGGAGAAGGTGGTGAGCATGGTGTTGCGCTTGGTCATGGTCTGCTGGTTGGTAATCCAGAAGGTCTTGTAGCCCGCCTGCTTCATCAGGTTGATCAGCGACGGATCGGTCAGGAAACGGTCCGGGTGCTGTTCGTCACCGAAGGTGAGGATCTGCTGCATCACTTCGATGGTGTAGGGGCGCGGCGACACCACGTTGCGGAACACCGTCAGGCCCTTGTCACTGGCGGCCAGGGCGTCCAGGTTCGGCGTGGTGTCGCGGTTGTAGCCATACAGGTGCATGTGCTCGCGGGTGGTGGACTCACCCAGCACCAGCACCAGGGTGCGCGGCGTGTCGCCGCTGCTGTCGGCAAGGTTCTGCAGCGGCGGCAGGGCGGCGTTCTGTTGCAGCAGCTCCTGCATGTTGTCGAGCTGCTGGCGGTATTGCCGGTAGCCCACCACCAACTGCCAGGGGACCGCCGGCTCCATGCGCTGTTCGACCTTCTCGCGGGCTTCGGCAAAGGTGCGTTGCTGGGTGACGAGCTGTTTGTAGAACGGCAGCACCAGCAGCGACACCAGCAGCAAGGCCACCACGGGGATGCGGCTGCGCAGAGGCAGGGTAACCGGGCGAATGCGGGTCCACAGCAGCACTGCAACCGCCGTGTACAGCAGCAGTGCCAGGCACAGCGAAACACTGAAGTACTGGCTGAAGTACTCACTGGCCTCGGCGGTGTTCGACTCGAACATCACGAAGATCACGCTCTGCGAGAACTCCTGATGGTAGATGCCGAAGTAACTCAGGCCCACCAGCGAGCTGGCCCACAACACCAGGCCGATGACGGCCGCAAGCCCGCGGGTCAGGCGTGGCAGCAACAGTACCGGCGCCAGCCACAGGCTGCTGAGGATGAAGGCGTCGCGAAACCCGGCGAAACCGGTGGTGCCGCTGAACAGCAACAGCGCCTGGGTGACGCCGGAGAAATACCAGAAAAACAGCAGGAGCCAGCCGAGGCCTGCCCAGTCCATGGTTTTTTTTGCGGTGGGGGATGGGGTGGTCACGTGCGCCTCAGGAGCCAGATAGCCGCCATCAGGCTGGCGGCTGCATAAAGGAGGCGACGCTAGAGCAGGTGAAGTGAAAAGATCGTCAACAGGAAATGAAAGCCTCGAGAAACGTTGTATGGGCCGCTGAGCGGCCCTCGAAGTTCTGGTGCACAGCCGTTCCTAGACGCGGAACTGCTCCATCAAACCCTGTTGCTGGTTGGCCAGCCGGTTGAGCGCCTGGCTGATCCGTGCCGATTCATCGGCCTGCCCGGACAGCGATTCGGTCACATCGCGAATCCCCGCGACATTGCGATTCACTTCCTCGGCCACTGCGCTCTGCTGCTCGGCGGCGGAGGCGATCTGCAGGTTCATGTCGGTGATCACCGTTACCGCCTGGTCGATGCGTTGCAGGGCGGGCAGGGTCTGTTCCATCTGCGCGGCGCTCTCGCGGGCCTGGCGCTGGCCACCGTGCATGGCGGCGACGACGTCCTGGGTGCCCTGCTGCAGGCCTTCGATCACCTGGCGAATTTCCTCCACCGATACCTGGGTGCGCTGGGCCAGGCTGCGGACTTCGTCGGCGACCACCGCAAAGCCACGCCCGGCCTCGCCGGCGCGGGCGGCCTCGATCGCGGCATTAAGTGCCAGCAGGTTGGTCTGCTCGGCAATGGCGCGGATCACCTCGAGCACCGAGCCGATCTGCTCGCCACGGCTCTCCAGCGAGCGTGCCTGCTCCATGGCTGCATCCATGCCGCCGGCCAGCTGGTCGATGGCCTGGCGGGTGGCCGCGACCAGGGCCAGGCCTTCACGGGTAGCCTGATCGGCGCCGCGTGCGGCCTGGGCGGCTTGCGCGGCGTTATGGGCGACGTCCTGGGCGGTGGCGCTCATTTCGTTGGCGGCGGTGGCCACCTGTTCGATTTCCCGGTGTTGCTGCTGCATGCCGGTGCTGGTCTGGCTGGCGATCAGCGATGACTGGTCGGCGGTGCCACGGGCTTCCTGCACCGAGCCTTTGAGCTGGGCGATCACCGGCTGCAGCTTGTCCAGGAAGCGGTTGAACCAGCCGGTCAATTGCCCCAGTTCGTCGTCGCGGGCGTAGTCCAGGCGCCGGGTCAGGTCGCCTTCGCCGCTGGCGATGTCTTTCAGGCGCGCGGCCACCGCCAGGATCGGCCGAGTCACGCCGCGGGCGGTCAGCCACACCAGCAGCAGGCCCAGTACGGCAGCGCCCAGGCCGATCAGCAGGCTGGTCAGGTTGGCGCGCTGGTTGTGATCGTCCAGGCGTTGGTTGAGGGCTACCGCCGGCGCTTGCAGCACGCTCTCCGGCAGCTCCAGCAGCACCTGCCAGGGCGCGGCGCCGGGGATCGGGGTGAAGGGGCGCGAGATGCGCATCATGCCGTTATCCAGGCGCTCGACCGGCTGGCCGGCGCGCAGGGGCGCGGTAAAGGCGCTGGCAGCGCTGCCAAAGGCCTGTTCCACGGTCTGGCTCAGTTGCCGGGCGTCCTGGCTGTGGCCGGCCAACAGCCCGACCGGGCTGACGATGCTTACCTGGCCCTGGCCGTCGAACAGTTCCTGGCGCCCGGCCAGGGCCAGCTGCTGCAGGTTGTCCAGGCCGATGTCCAGGCCGATCACGCCCACCACCTTGCCGCCTTCGAGCAGTGGCAGGGCAATGCTGGTCATCAGCACCTTCTGGCCGTTGATCTCGTCGAAGTACGGGTCGAGCACGCAGGCCTTGGCGGTTTCCAAGGGGCAAGTCAGCCAGCGGTTGTAGGGTGAGCCGTTGGCGCCGATGCTGGCGTCGGCGAGCATCGACTCGGGCATGGCCTCGGTTTCCAGCGCGCCTGGGCTGCTTTGCGACCAGTACAGCGAGAAGCGCCCGCTGTCGTTGCTGCCGGCATCGGCCTGGCCGACGAACTGGGCGTCGCGCTGGTCCAGGGCGTTGGGCTGGAACACCAGGTACAGGCCGATCAGGTCGGGGTTGCCGGCCAGTGCGGCGCGGGCTTCGTGGTTGAGCTGGTTGCGCAGGTCGGCGCCGCCCCGGGCCTTGAGCGCCTGCACCAGGCGGGCGAAACCGTTGCCGTACTGGTAGGCGTCCATGAAGTAGCGCTGGATGCGCAGCGCCTGGGTTTCGCCGTGGGCCTGCAGGCGCAGGCGGGCGCTGCGATCGAGCAGCTCGGTGTTGGCCTGGAACACCTGCTCGGCGTTGCGCCGGGCCTGGGTGAGCGAGGTGGCCACCAGCAGGGCGACGATGGCCAACAGGCACAGGCCGGCGAGCAGGGTGATCTTCCACTGGATGGAGAGGCGGCGCAGCGACATGGGCTTTTCCTTCTCGATCAAAACAGAACGCCCGCGGTCAGGCGGGCGTCGGGTGTGGTTCATTCAGCGATGTAGTTCGGTGGCGCAACCCGGAAGGCCTTGGTCAGCCAGCCCAGGTACAGCACGCCAAGTGCCGCCCAGACGCCGCCGAACAGCAGCGAGTGTTCATTCAGGTCCAGCCACAGCGAAACGATGATGCAGAAGCCGATGGTCGGCAGCACCAGGTACTTCATCTTGTTGGCCAGCCCCTGGCGGTTGCCCTCGCGCAGGTAACAGTGGTTGATCACCGAGAGGTTGACGAAGCTGAACGCCACCAGCGCGCCAAAGTTGATGATCGACGTGGCGGTGACCAAGTCGAAGAAGATCGCCGACAGCGCCACCAGGCCGACAATCGCGATGTTCAGCACCGGGGTCTTGTAGCGCGAGTGCAGGCGGGCGAACACGCTGGCCGGGATCACCTTGTCGCGGCCCATCACGTACAGCAGGCGCGACACGCTGGTCTGCGACGCCAGGCCCGAAGCGATGGTGTTGATCACCGTGCAGGCGATGAACACCGACTGGAACAGCTTGCCGCCGACATACAGGGCGATTTCCGGCAGCGCCGCTTCCTGGTCGTGGAAGCGCTGCATGGTCGGGAAGTAGGCCTGGATGAAGTACGACACGCCGATGAACACCACGCCGCCGATCAGCGCGGTGAGGAAGATCGCCAGCGGGATGGTCTTGCCTGGATTACGGGTTTCTTCCGACAGGCAGGTGACCGCGTCGAAGCCCAGGAACGAGAAGCACAGGATGGTCGCACCCGCGGCCAAGGCGGCGAACTGGGTCTGCTCGTCGCCGAACGGCACCAGGCTCCACGCGGTGCCCAGGCCCTCTCCTTGATCCAGGCCACGCACGCAGAGGTAGACGAACACGCTCATGATCGCCACCTGGACGAGCACGAACAGCAGGTTGAAATGCGCCACCAGGTTGATGCTGCGCATATTGATCAGGCTGATCACGGTGACGAAGCCGGCCACCCACATCCATGCCGGTACCTCGGGGAACATCGCCGACAGGTACAGCTTGGCCAGCAGCGCGTTGACCATGGGCAGCAGCAGGTAGTCCAGCAGCGACGACCAGCCCACCAGGAAGCCCACGTGCGGGTTGATCGCGCGTTGGGTGTAGGTGTAGGCCGAACCGGACTGCGGGAAGCGCCGCACCAGGGTGCCATAACTCACAGCGGTGAACAGAATGCCCGCCAGCGCCAGGATATAGGCACTGGGCACGTGCCCGGCGGTGATGCCGGAGACGATGCCGAAGGTGTCGAACACGGTCATCGGGGTGAGGTAGGCCAGGCCGATGATCACCACGTGCCAGAGGCGCAGGGATTTACGGAACTGGCCGTTGCCGGTGGCGCGGTGGTCAAGCTGCATGCGCGTGGTACTCCTGGCGTTGGACGGCAGGCACGGCGTGCGGCGGGCACGGCAAGGTCGAGCGGGTGGGCTCCATGTTGTTCACCTTTTATGTTGGAGCTGCGAAGTGCGCGGAGAGGGCGCGGGTGTCAGGGCTTCAAGCGCCGGGACGAGGAAGGCGGCGCGTGCGGGCAGGGGCGTTTGGGCATGATGGCGGCGCGATTGTTCTTCTTCGTGGAATGGGCGCTTGCAAGGTGGGTGAAATAAAAAACGATGGTCATTAGGGTGTCAAGTTAAACATGACAGACTGACTAGTCATGTTGTTTTTTATCTACATCGAAGGGGTTTTTCGGCCTTTTTTTGGCGCTTTACCTGTTTTGTGCGGATTCTCGTGTCTATAAATATTGACGACAAGAAGGGCGGTGGTACGGTGCCTCGCCTGCGTGTGTGCTACTGCTATGCCATGCGCTCACCCTGACAGTGGTATTCTGCGCGTCCTCGCGTACCTTCACGCGCAGCCCCTATGGACAGCAATCGGTTCTATTCATGAAGAAATCAGTAGGCATCCTTTCCGGCCTGGCCGTCGCCATCGCCGTCGCAGCCACCGCTGGCGCCTGGTACACCGGCAAACAGCTGCCGGCGGAGTTGGAGAGCTCCGTCATCCAGTTCAATCTGGAGATGAAGAAAGCCCTGGCCGGCAGTGGCGGCAGCATGACCGTCGAACTGGCTTCGCTGGAGCAGCATTTCTTCACCAGCACGGCGCACTACCGCCTCAAGGCCAAGGATATTCAACTGGGCGAGGTCGAGAAGCTCAACTTCGACGTCGGCGTGGTCGACCAGATCGAGCACGGCCCGTTCCCCTGGTCGCGGGTCAAGGCATTCAAGCTGATGCCGGTGATGGCCACCAGCAACACCGCACTGGAAAAGGACGATTTCACCGCGCCCTGGTTCGCTGCGGCGGGTGACAAGGTGCCCGTCAGCGGCCAAATCAGTCTGAGCTATGGGGGCACGGTTGAATGCGATATCCGCCTGGCGCCTGTCAAGCTCGAGCAGGATGGTGAAAAGGTCCTGGACTTCTCTGGCATGCAAGTGCTGTTGCGCGGTAGCGACAAAGGCAAGGACACTGAATTCCACGCCAATGCCGATCGCCTGGAAATGAACTTCGCCGATGCGCAAGAGACGCCGGTGAAGATCCTGCTCAATGGTTTCAAGGCTGGCGGCAAGCTCACCCAGACCGACCACGACATGATCTACGTCGGCAACGTCGACCTGGCCCTGGCTGATACGCAGGTCACCAGCGGTGCCGATCAGCAAGTGCTGGTGCTCAAGGGGCTGCAGCAGAACAACCTGTACAGCGCCGAAGGCGAAGCCAAGGACAAGTTGGCCGGGCGCCTGGAGTACAAGGTGGCCGACATCAGCTATGCCGGGCGCAAGGTGGGCAGCGGCGAGATGGTCTTCACCATGAAGTCCATCGACATTCCGGCCCTGCAGGCACTGTTGGAGTGGTACCAGACCAAGATGCCGCAGGTTCAGCAGGCGGCCGCCGAAGGGCAGGCGCTGCCGTCGCTCGACATGACCCCGGCAGAACAGGCCAAGGTCCAGGGCGATCTGCAAAAGATGCTGGCCGGCAAGCCGCAGTTGGCGCTGGAAAAACTGTCGTTCAAGACGGCCAACGGCGAGAGCCATTTCAGCCTGGCCATGGACTTCGCCAACCCGACCTCGTTCGACCTGCCGCCTGATCAGTTGGGCAAGCAGTTGGTCAGCAGCCTGCACAGCAAGCTGAGCGTGTCCAAGCCAATGGTCGGTGACCTGGCCACTTTGCAGGCACTGCTGGGCGGCGAGACCGATGCGCAGGCCATCGCCCAGCAATCCAGCCAGGCCGGTGAAATGGTCGGCATGATGGCGGTGCAGAGTGGCATGGCCACGGTGCAGGGCACTGACGTGGTTTCGAGCCTGAAGTATGCCGATGGCATGGTCGACTTCAACGGCAAGAAGATGACCGTCGAAGAGTTCGCCATGCTCATCAGTGGCCACCTGGCGGCCCTGCAGCCCCAGGGCTGATAGCAGGTTCCAGGCCCATTTCGCGGGGCAAGCCCGCTCCCACTGGGGGAGCGGGGTTGCCCCGCGATTGCATTCAGCCCCGCCACGCAAAAACCCCTTTTGCATCGCTGCGATTGCCTGTAGCCTTCGCCGTCCGATAATAATCCGCGCCCGCAGAGGGGCCGCGAGGGCCCGCCCAGCTGGCCGTCCGGCACCGCTAGCCGATCTGTCAGGGCCGGGTGATACACTCGATTGACGCGCGTACGCGCCCTGCAGGTCCTGCGATCATGACCCAGATTTCCGAACGCCTGTTGGTACAGGCTCACCTCGACGCCAAGCAGCCCCACCCGCTGACGCCCGCGCAGGAGGCCGAGTACCGTGCGGCCATCGCCGCCGAGCTGAAGAAGCAGAATGCCGTGCTGGTCGCCCACTACTATTGCGATCCGGTGATCCAGGCCCTGGCCGAGGAGACCGGCGGTTGCGTGTCCGACTCGCTGGAAATGGCCCGCTTCGGCAAGAACCACCCCGCTGACACGGTGATCGTGGCCGGGGTGCGCTTCATGGGCGAGACGGCGAAGATCCTCACCCCGGAAAAGCGCGTGCTGATGCCGACCCTGGAAGCCACCTGCTCGCTCGACCTGGGCTGCCCGGTCAAGGAGTTCTCGGACTTCTGCGACCAGCACCCCGAGCGCACAGTGGTGGTGTACGCCAACACTTCCGCCGCAGTGAAGGCACGGGCCGACTGGGTAGTGACCTCCAGCTGCGCACTGGAAATCGTCGAAAGCCTGATGGATAACGGCGAGACCATCATCTGGGGCCCGGACCAGCACCTGGGTCGCTACATCCAGAAGCAGACCGGCGCCGACATGCTGCTGTGGGACGGTGCCTGCATCGTCCACGAAGAATTCAAGTCGCGCCAATTGGCCGACATGAAGGCGCTGTACCCGGACGCGGCGATCCTGGTTCACCCGGAGTCGCCGGAAGCGGTGATCGAGCTGGCCGACGCGGTGGGTTCCACCAGCCAGCTGATCAAGGCTGCGCAGACCCTGCCGAACAAGACGTTCATTGTCGCGACCGACCGCGGCATCTTCTACAAGATGCAGCAGTTGTGCCCGGACAAGGAATTCGTCGAAGCCCCCACCGCCGGCAACGGCGCGGCCTGCCGCAGCTGCGCGCACTGCCCGTGGATGGCCATGAATACCCTGGAGCGTGTGCTGGATTGCCTGCGCACTGGCAGCAACGAAATCTTCGTCGAGCCGGCACTGATCCCCAAGGCGATCAAGCCGCTCAACCGCATGCTGGATTTCACCCAGGCGGCGCGTTTGAAGTTGTCGGGCAACGCCTGAAGCTGCTTGCACGGCCCTTGTAGGAGCGGCCTTGCGCCGCGAAAGGGCCCAGGATTTATGCATCACCTCGCAATCGCCGGGGCCGCCTTGCGGCCCTTTCGCGGCGCAAGGCCGCTCCTACAGGGGGCGGGCGCTAACGCCCCATCATGTCCTTGACCATGCGCTGCTGCTCCATGATCTCGCGCTGGCGCTGGTCGATCTGCGAGGCCAGCGGGAAGTTGCTGCCCGAACGGCGCTTGGCGTAGTCGAGCTGCTGGATGGCCTGGTCGAAGTCGCCAACCAAGGTGAAGTACTCGGCGCGGGCACGGTGCAGGCCGATGGTGTTGCCGGAAAGGCCGCGCACTTCGGCAACGTCGTACCACACGTCCGGATCGTCCGGGCGGCTCTTGACCAGATCATCCAGCACTTTCTCCGCCTCGGCCGGCTTGCCCTGCTTGACCAGCAGGTCGGCGCGCACCTGTTTCAGCGGGTAGTTGCCCGGGTACAGCGCCTGCAGGCGCTGGACGCGCTGCTGGGCGTCGGCCAGGCGGTTGTTGGTGATGTCCAGGTCGATCTGCGCCAGGTTGTAGGTGATGTCGTTGGGCGCCTTGGCCAGCAGCGGCTTGAGGCTCTCCCGCGCTTCGTTGAGCTGGCCGCCCTTGATCTGCGCCAGCGCCAGGCCATAGCGCGCGGCGTCCATTTGCGGGTTCTCTTCAAGCTGGGCGCGGAAGCGCTTGGCGGCCAGGCCCGGGGTGCCTTCGTAGGTGAGCTGCACGCGGGCGCGGATCAACTGGTAGCGCAGGCTGTCCTCGACGCCGCCCGCCGGCGCCTGCTCGGCGCGGTTGCGGGTGTCGGCCACCCGGGATTCGGTGACCGGGTGGGTCAGGAGGAATTCCGGCGGTTTGGCGTCGTAGCGGTACTGGCGCGCCAGGCGCTCGAACATGTTGGGCATGTTGCGCGGATCGTAACCGGCTTTTTCGAGGTTCTGGATGCCGATTCGGTCGGCCTCCTGCTCGTTCTGCCGGGAGAAGCGCCGCTGCTCCTGGATGGCCGCCGCCTGGGTACCGGCAATCACGCCAATGCCGGCGTCGCCACCGCCCCCCGCCGCCAGCACGATGCCCGCCAGCAGCGCTGCCATCATCGGCAACTGCATGCGCTGCTGGGCTTCGACGCCACGGGCGAAGTGGCGCTGCGACAAGTGCGCCAGTTCGTGGGCCAGTACCGAGGCATACTCGCCTTCGGTCTGGGCGTTGAGGAACAGCCCGCCGTTGACCCCGACGATGCCGCCGGGCGCGGCGAAGGCGTTGAGTTCCTTGCTGTCGATGAGGATGAATTCCAGGCGCCGGTCCTGCACCTGGCTGGTCTCGGCCAGCTTGTACACGCTGGTCTCGACGAAATCCTTGAGTTGCGGGTCGTTCAGCTGGTTGACGTTGCCACGCAGCAGGCTCAGCCAGGCGCGCCCGAGCTGGTGCTCCTGTTGTGGCGAAACGATCGCGGAACTGGCATCGCCCAGTGACGGCAGGTCGTCGGCGTGGCCGGGCAGGGCCATCAGGCAGGCCAGCGTCAGCAGGGTGGGGCGCAGTAGATTCATGCACAAGCTCGCGTGGGTCAAAAGCCTTACTGTAGCCGGGTCGCACGATGCCGACCAGTGGCGGTATCCTAGTGCCCTTTTTGCCTTGCCAGTGGAGACGCGCCCGATGAGTGACACCCTGACCTGCGACGCCGAACTCGACGCCAGCGGGCTGAACTGCCCGTTGCCGCTGCTCAAGGCGAAGATGGAGCTCAATCGCCTGGCCAGTGGCGCGGTGCTCAAGGTGATCGCCACCGACGCAGGCTCGCAACGCGACTTTCGCACTTTTGCCCGGCTTGCCGGTCATACGCTGCTGCACGAAACGGCCGAGGCCGGGGTGTACACGTACTGGCTGCGCAAGGCCTGAGTTTTCTTTCAAGGATCGGCAATGATCAAAGTGCTACGCGACTGGATGCAGCGCTACTTCTCCGATGAGGAGGCAGTGGTGCTGGCGGTCCTGCTGTTCCTGGCCTTCACCGTGGTGCTGACGTTGGGCGGGATGCTCGCGCCGGTGCTGGCGGGCATGGTCCTGGCTTTCCTGATGCAGGGGCTGGTCAACGCCCTGGAGCGCTTCAAGGTGCCGACACGGCTGGCGGTGTGGCTGGTGTTCGCGCTGTTCATGGGCGCCCTGGCGGTGTTCATGCTGGTGCTGGTGCCGTTGCTCTGGCATCAGTTGATCACCCTGTTCAATGAGCTGCCCGGCATGCTGGGCAAGTGGCAGTCGCTGTTGCTGCTGCTGCCCGAGCGCTACCCGCACCTGGTGTCGGATGAGCAGGTGCTGCGTGCCATCGAAACGGTGCGCGGTGAAATCGGCAAGTTCGGCCAGTGGGCGCTGACCTTCTCGTTGTCGAGCCTGCCGCTGCTGGTCAACGCGATGATCTACCTGGTGCTGGTGCCGATCCTGGTGTTCTTCTTCCTCAAGGACCGCGAACTGATCGGCCGCTGGGTCAGTGGCTACCTGCCACGCGAGCGCGCCCTGCTCAACCGGGTGGGCGACGAGATGAACCGGCAGATCGCCAACTACATCCGCGGTAAGGGCATCGAGATCCTGATCTGTGGTGTCGCCACCTATATCGCCTTCATCAGCCTGGGGCTCAACTACGCCGCACTGCTGGCGCTGCTGGTGGGGCTGTCGGTGGTGGTGCCTTATGTGGGGGCGGTGGTGGTGACCGTGCCGGTGACCCTGATCGCGCTGTTCCAGTGGGGCTGGGGCGATCAGTTCATCTACCTGATGGCGGTATACGCGATCATCCAGGCGCTCGATGGCAACGTGCTGGTGCCGCTGCTGTTCTCCGAGGCGGTGAGCCTGCACCCGGTGGCGATCATCTGCGCGGTGCTGTTGTTTGGCGGGTTATGGGGCTTCTGGGGGATCTTCTTCGCGATCCCGCTGGCGACGCTGTTCAAGGCGGTGCTGGATGCGTGGCCGCGGCAGGAGGCATCGGTCGCGCCGATGTTGTAAACGCTGGGGACTGCTTCACAGCCCTTTCGCGACACAAGGCCGCTCCTACAGGGGATCGAGTTGTCCTGTAGGAGCGGCCTTGTGTCGCGATCAGAGGCGCAAAGCGCCCCCATCGATCTCAAGCCTTGTTCAAGGCCTCGGCTGCCGCGAGCACGGCATCCACATGCCCCGGTACCTTCACCCCACGCCATTCCTGGCGCAGCACGCCGTCCTTGTCGATCAGGAAGGTGCTGCGGTCGACACCCAGGTACTCCTTGCCATACAGCTTTTTCAGCTTGATCACGTCGAACAACTGGCACAGCGCCTCGTCCTTGTCGCTGATCAGCTCGAAGGGGAAGGCTTGCTTGGCCTTGAAGTTCTCGTGCGACTTGATGCCGTCGCGCGATACGCCGAATACCACGGTATTGGCGGCCTGGAACGCCGCGTACTGGTCACGGAAACCCTGGCCTTCGGTGGTGCAGCCCGGGGTGCTGTCCTTGGGGTAGAAGTACAGCACCACCTGCTGGCCCTTGAGCTGGGCGAGGCTGACGGTCTGGCCGCTGGTGGCCTGGACCTGGAAATCGGCAACGGGTTGGTCGAGTGCTACGGCCATGAGGGCTTCCTTAGACAGGGTTCTGTGGGCGCCACGGTTCGATCAGCGCGTCCAGGTTGAGGGCGTCGGCAAAGTCCAGGAACTGGTCGCGCAGCCAGCTGATCTGGGTGCCGGCCGGCAGGATCACGGTGAACTGGGCATTGAGCATGCTGCTGCCGGTCTGCGGGGCCAGGTAGGTGTCGCAGGTCATCGCGTCCAGCTCGACGCGGTGGTCGAGGAAGAACTGGCACAGCTCGTTGATGATGTCCGGGCGATAGGCGGCGCTGACATAGGCCACATAAGGCAGGGCCTGTGGGCGCACTTCCTGTTCGGCGCTGCGCACCACGTCCAGGGTCAGGCCGTGCTTCTTGGCCAGGCCCGGCAGCGTGGTCTCCAGGCGCGCCAGGGCGTCCCAGCTACCGCCGACCTGCAATACCAGGGCGCTGGTTTCGCCATGGCGGCTCAGGCGCGAGGTGACGACCGCGCAGCGGTTTTCGAAAGCTGCGCGGCTCAGAACATTGGCCAGCTCCATCGGGTTGGGGCCCAGGGCGCTGATGACGAGGAATTGTTCGCGAACGGTGGGGGTGGACATGCAGCATTCCTAAAGCGATGAGCGGTCGGTACAGGACGGGACAAGCCTGCTGTTTGCGTGGGGGCACGGCCACGGTTTCATGGCGATGAACACAGGCCGGGAGCACTGTCGACGGCCCGGCGGGCCGCGCTGTACCGATCAAAGGATCAAGGGTAGCGAAAAGCGGCGCGAAGGGGAATGCTCCGCCCGCCTGCTTCGCTTGTGCAAGGCCGATGCCCCCAGTACCATTACCGCTCTCTTTTTCCGGCAGGAGCAGTTACATGATTGCGGGCAGTATGGTGGCATTGGTCACACCCATGGATGCACAAGGGCGTCTTGATTGGGGCAGCCTCGACAAACTTGTAGACTTCCACCTGGAAAATGGCACCCACGCGATCGTCGCTGTCGGCACCACCGGTGAGTCGGCCACCCTGGATGTAGAAGAACACATCCTGGTCATCAAGCACGTGGTCGAGCGTGTAAAGCACAGCAACAAGCGCATCCCGGTCATCGCCGGCACCGGTGCCAACTCCACTGCCGAAGCCGTTCACCTCACGCAGAACGCCAAGAACGCCGGCGCCGATGCCTGCCTGCTGGTAGTCCCGTACTACAACAAGCCGACCCAGGAAGGCCTGTACCAGCACTTCAAGCACGTTGCCGAAGCCGTCGACATCCCGCAGATCCTCTACAACGTACCCGGCCGCACGTCCTGCGACATGCAGGCCGACACCGTGATCCGCCTGTCGAAGGTCAAGAACATCATCGGGATCAAGGAAGCTACCGGCGACCTGGTGCGCGCCAAGGCCATCCTCGATGGCGTTGACAGCGACTTCATCGTCCTGTCCGGCGACGACCCGACTGCCGTCGAACTGATCCTGATGGGCGGCAAGGGCAACATCTCCGTTACCGCCAACGTCGCCCCGCGCGAAATGGCCGACCTGTGCGAGGCCGCCCTTGAGGGCAATGCCGAGAAGGCCCGCGCGATCAACGAAAAACTCATGCCGCTGCACAAAGACCTGTTCTGCGAAGCCAACCCGATCCCGGTGAAGTGGGCGCTCGTTGAAATGGGCCTGATGCACAAAGGTATCCGCCTGCCGCTGACCTGGCTGAGCGACAGCTGTCACGAAAAAGTCCGTACTGCCTTGCGCCAGTCCGGCGTACTGGTTTAATCGAGGAAGTACACCGCATGAAGCGACTGGCTGGTCTTTCCACCCTTGCCCTGATCATCTCCAGCACCAGCGGTTGTGGCTGGCTGTGGGGCGAGGATGGCTATTTCCGCGACCGCGGCAGCGATTACCTGCAGGCGCAGCCCACCGCGCCGATGCAGCTGCCGCCGGACGCCAGCAACGTCAAACGCATGGACCCGCTGCTGCCGATCCCGCGCAACGTTGCCGACGATCACGCCACTGGCGAGTTCGAAGTACCGCGCCCGCAACCGCTGTCGGCAACAGCCGACATCAGCGATTTCAGCCTGCAGCGCAGTGGCAGCAGCCGCTGGGTGCTGGCCCAGCGCTCGCCGGCCGAAGTCTGGCCGGTGACCCATCAGTTCTTCGAAGACAACGGCTTCCGCATTGCCGAAGAGCGTCCGCAGACTGGTGAGTTCAGCACCAGCTGGCAGCGTTTCGACGAGCTCTCCGCGTCGCTCGGCCAGCGTCTGGCCAGCGCCTCCAGCAGCCCCGACAGCGAAGTCCGGGTGCGGGTGCGCATGGAACCAGGCGTGCAGCGCAACACCTCGGAAGTCTATGTGGTCAGCGTCGAGCGCCCGGCAGGCAGCACCGCCGAGCCCGAGTTCCCGTCCACTTCGAGCAACACTGGCGCCGACGCGCTGCTGGTCGATGAAATGCTCGCCAGCATGAACCGCAACGCCGAGAAGGGCGGTTCGGTGTCGCTGCTGGCCGCGCGTGATTTTGATGCGCCGAGCCAGGTCAGCCTCAGTGAGGACGGCAGCGGCAACCCGGTGCTGTACCTGGGCTCCGACCTCGACCGTGCCTGGTCCGGCGTGGGCCGTGCCCTGGAACAGGGTGAGTGGCGCGTCGAGGACATCAACCGCAGCCTGGGCCTGTACTACATCAACCTTTCGGAAAAACCGGACGACAAGCACAAGGAACCTGGCTTCCTCAGCCGTCTGTTCGGCAGCGAACCGAGCAAGGAAGAGCGTGAGGCCCGCGCCGAGCGTTACCAGGTACGCCTGAGCAAGGTCGGTGAAAACGTCCAGGTCACCGTCGAGAAGAACATCAATACCGTGGCCCCGGCCGATGTGGCCCGCCGCGTGCTGAGCGCAATCCAGGACCGTCTGGGCTAAGTGCGTTTCGCGGTTCTTGGAAGCGGTAGCCAGGGAAACGGCACGCTGATCGCCAGTGGTGACACGCTCATCCTGGTCGATTGCGGCTTCTCGTTGCGGGAGACCGAGCGGCGCCTGGCGCTGCTCGGGGTGTCGGCCACGCAACTGAGCGCGGTGCTGGTCACCCACGAGCATGCCGACCATGTGCATGGGGTGGGTTTGCTGGCGCGCCGCTACAATGTACCGGTCTACATGAGCCAGGGCACTTTGCGTGGCCTGCGCAAGCCGGTGGAGGTAGCGGGGTTTCTCAGCTGTGGCGATACACTGCAGATCGGCGATCTGCAGGTCAGCGCCGCACGGGTCGAGCATGATGCCTACGAGCCACTGCAGTACGTGATCAGCGATGGTCGCCGGCGCTTCGGCATGCTGACCGACCTTGGCAGTTACGACATGTACCTGCTGGAGCGTTACCAGGCCCTCGACGCCCTGCTGATCGAGGCCAACCACTGCCGTGACCTGCTGGCACGCGGGCATTACCCGCAGTTCCTCAAGCGACGGGTCGGCGGCAGCCAAGGACATCTGAACAACCACCAGGCCGCAAGCCTGGTGGCCGAGTTGGGCTGGCAGAACCTTCAGCACCTGGTGCTGGCCCACCTCAGCAGCAAGAACAACCAGCCACACCTGGCCCGCCAGTGCTTCGTCGACGCCCTCGGGTGCGACCCGGACTGGCTCCAGGTGGCTAATCAAGACCATGGGCTCGACTGGCGCCTGATCGCCTAGCCCACCAACTCAAGCAAGCGGAGCCCATCATGGAAAAACGCGAAGAACTCTACCGTGGCAAGGCCAAATCGGTTTACAAGACCGATGACGCCGATCGCTTGATCCTGCTGTTCCGTAACGACACTTCGGCGTTCGACGGCAAGCGCATCGAGCAGCTCGACCGTAAAGGCATGGTGAACAACAAGTTCAACGCCTTCATCATGCAGAAGCTCGAAGAAGCCGGCGTGCCGACTCAGTTCGACAAACTGCTGGGTGATAACGAGTGCCTGGTCAAGAAGCTCGACATGATCCCGGTCGAGTGCGTGGTGCGCAACTACGCCGCCGGCAGCCTGGTCAAGCGCCTGGGCGTGGAGGAGGGCATCAAGCTCGAGCCGTCCACCTTCGAACTGTTCCTCAAGAACGACGAGAAGGGCGACCCCTTCATCAACGAATCCCACGTTGTCGCGTTCGGCTGGGGCACCGCCGAGCAACTGGTCGAGATGAAGAAGCTGTCGTTGAAGGTCAACGAAGTGCTGACCAAGCTGTTCGATGACGCAGGCCTGCTGCTGGTCGACTTCAAGCTGGAGTTCGGCGTGTTCCACGGCCAGATCGTCCTGGGCGACGAGTTCAGCCCGGACGGCTGCCGCCTGTGGGACAAAGAGACCCGCAAGAAGATGGACAAGGACCGCTTCCGCCAGGGCCTGGGTGATGTGATCGAAGCCTACGAAGAAGTTGCAAAACGCCTGGGCGTGCCGCTGTAAGCGGCTCGTTCACGCAAGCGCCTGATACCACGCGATTTTTTTTCAAAAAAAGGTTTGCCAGAATCAAAATCGCTGGTATGATGCGCGCTATTGGAGAGATGCCGGAGTGGTCGAACGGGACGGATTCGAAATCCGTTGTACTGGCAACAGTACCTAGGGTTCAAATCCCTATCTCTCCGCCATACGCGAAGTAGTCGAAGCCCCCGAAAACCTTGAGTTTTCGGGGGCTTCGTCGTTTCTGGGTGCTATCAATACAACCTCCCTTCGCGATGCTTCGACGACAGATCTCTCGCTGAGCCAGTTAATGCACGGTTTGCCTTGGAGGCGGGGCGGTGCATCAGCGATGTGGTGAATGCCAACTGGATATTGTTCACAATTTAATCGTGCTATTGGTCACAAATGGCATGGTGTTATGTTGTCGAAAATTTCTCTCAGATGTATATTTCTTCGCGAATGATGGCCTAGTGCTATGAATCGCGTCGTTTCAATCCTTCGAATCCCCTCAGGTTTTCCCTTAGTGTTTGCGAAGGCGCATGAATTGCGCGCATTCATCTTTTACGGGCCTTGCTCTATTTCTCTTGCGCCGTCACTTCAGCTGGACCTGACGGTATTCCCTACCTCCTTCAACCGCTGCAGGTTTGGCCGGCGATGGTTGTCTGAAGAACATAGATATAAGGGCTGTGCAGATGTTCGATGCAAGTGTGAAGGTGCTGGCCGATATGAGTGTGAGGTCGAAACTGACCTTGGGCTTTGCACTGGTTTTATTGCTGACCATCATTATCGCGGGCATTGGCTGGGGAGGGTTGAGCGGTCTGGGCGAGCGCAGTGGCAAACTCAGCAGTATTGCCAAGGTCAATGAAGAGGCACGCGAGGTTCGCATTGCACGCCTGAACTACACAGTCTCTCCTGGTGCCGCGCAAGCAACGCTCTTGGTCAAGGCGCTTGATGAACTCAATCTTCGGGTGGATACGCTCGCCAAACTGCTCAGCGACCCGAACGACCTGCGCTGGACCAAGCAGGCAAGTAGCGCTGTCGAACTTTACCGCGCCCACTTCCAGGACTATGCCCGCGCCATCGACGCACACAACGATGCCCAGGCGGCCCAGGCCCTCGATGCCCTGGAGGCCAACCTGAAGAGCCTGCTCGAGGCGTTCGGGCAGTTATCGGATAGCCAGTCGAGCAAGCGTGACAACGAAGTGCAGTCCTTTATCCAGCGGTTGATCGTCGCGGCTGTGCTGGCGCTGATGCTCGGAGTGCTGGCCGCCTGGTCGATCACCCGCCTGATCGTCGTGCCTTTGAAAGAGGTGCTGCAGAGCGTCGAGCGGGTCGCCAATGGCAATTTGAGCCAGGATATCCAGGTATCCCGACGAGATGAGCTGGGTGAACTGCAAGCCAGCATGCAGCGCATGACCCTGAACCTGCGTGGTCTTATCGGTGGATTGCGTGACGGTGTGGTGCAGATCGCCGGTGCAGCCGAAGAACTGTCCACCGTGACCGAGCAGACCAGCGCAGGGGTCAGCAGCCAGAAGGTCGAGACCGACCAGGTGGCGACGGCCATGAACGAGATGGCCTCGACCGTGCAGGATGTGGCGCGCAGTGCCGAGCAGGCATCGACTGCGGCGGTCAATGCCAGCCAGGAGGCGCGCGAAAGCGACGTGGTGGTCAATCAGGCCATCGAGCAGATTACCCACCTGGACGCCGAGGTGGGGCACTCGACGCAAGCCATGGCCGAACTCAAGCGTGAGAGCGACAAGATCGGTACGGTGCTGGATGTGATCAAGTCGGTCGCCCAGCAGACCAACCTGCTGGCCTTGAACGCAGCCATCGAAGCCGCACGTGCCGGTGAGGCCGGCCGTGGTTTTGCGGTAGTCGCCGATGAAGTTCGCAGCCTGGCGCAACGCACTCAGACTTCCACCGAAGAAATTGAAGGGCTGATTGGCGGCCTGCACCGTGGTACGCAGCAAGTGGGCGATATTCTGGAGCGCAGCCGCGAACTGACCAGCAACAGCGTAGAGTTGACACGCCGAGCGGGCACTTCATTGATGAGTATCAGCCGTTCGGTGGCCACCATCGAATCGATGAACCTGCAAATTGCCACCGCTTCGGAGCAGCAAAGCGCTGTGGCCGAGGAAATCAATCGCAGCGTGCTCAATGTGCGCGAAGTCTCGGAACAGACTGCGGCGGCCAGCGAAGAAACAGCGGCGTCCAGCGTAAAATTGGCCCGCCTCGGTGCAGAACTGCAAACGTTGGTGGGCCAGTTCAAGCTCTGATCAGGTGATCGAAGGCCTCTACAACTGGCGGTTGTGCGGGCTTATCTTTCAAGGGGGCAGGTGGAGTGCAGCACAATCGGTAGAGCATTTACCTTGTTTTACCCAGGGCATTCAGGTCTTTACCGATTATCGCTAAATCATCGGCAGAGCATGCTTGAGTTCATTCCAATTGGTACTGAATTCATTACATGCAGTGCGCTGTGCGTCCGCAATAATGCGCTGCTTGAACATGAGTTAGTCGCTGCCGAAAAACTTGCTGGAAGCAGGGCAGTTATTACGAATGCACTATCTGGCTTCTACTCGGGCAACTTTTCCCGTATCATCCGGCGGCCATCAGAATGATGGCGGATCATGGACTAAAGGATTTTTTATGAAAAAGCTGATCAAAGCTACTGTTGCCGTTGCTCTCGTTTCGGGCGTTGCCCTGCTGTCCGGCTGCACCGGCCAAGTCTACAACCAGCCTAAGAACTGCTCGTACGACTACCTGTTCCACCCATCGGTTTCCATCTCCAAGATCATCGGCGGCTGCGGCGCGATCGACAAACTGCCTCAGCAGTAATCTTGGTAGCACCCCGATCGGGTCGTTTGCGACCTGATCCAAGACCCCCGGCCATGGATGTGGCCGGGGGTTTTTGTTTTTGGCGCCCGCCATTGCCCACTGGGGCGTGGCACCTTGTCGCGTGACAACCCACCGCCTTGCGGGTTGCCCCGCAATTTGTTTGTGCTGGCAATTCAGATACAATCCGTAAATCGTTTCAGCCCTGCCGGTCAATCCGACCAAAGGCTGGCGCGTCCAATGCTCTCTAGCTGCTGAACAATGACCACAACAAGCCTGCGCTGAAGAACATGGAACATCTGGGCCAGCCACAGGCCCACCCTCCGTTCTACACACTGGAATTGATCAATGTTCAAGAAAGCTGGCAAGACCTTGCTGGGTCTGGCTGTTGCAGCGAGCTTCATGCAAGCGCACGCAGCAGAGACCAAAAAAGTTGACGTGCTGCTGGTTGGCGGCGGCATCATGAGCTCCACCCTGGCAGTCTGGCTCAACGAGCTGGAACCAAGCTGGTCGATGGAAATGGTCGAGCGCCTGGACGGCGTCGCCGAAGAAAGCTCCAACGGCTGGAACAACGCCGGTACCGGCCACTCCGCGCTGGCCGAGCTGAACTACACCCCAGAAGACAAAGACGGCAACGTCAACATCACCAAGGCCATCGAGATCAACGAGTCGTTCCAGATCTCCCGCCAGTTCTGGGCCTGGCAGGTGCGCCAGGGCGTGCTGAAGAACCCGCACTCGTTCATCAACACCACCCCGCACATGAGCTTCGTCTGGGGCGATGACAACATCAAGTTCCTCAAGAAGCGTTACGACGCGCTGCAGACCAGCCCACTGTTCCGCCCGATGCAGTACTCCGAAGACCACGCGCAGATCGCCAAGTGGGTCCCGCTGATGATGGAAGGGCGTGACCCGAACCAGAAGCTGGCCGTGACCTGGACGCCGATCGGTACCGACGTCAACTTCGGTGAGATCACCCGCCAGTTCGTTGGCCACCTGAAGACCAAAGAGAACTTCGACCTCAAGCTGTCCACCGAAGTGCAGGACATCACCCGCAATGCGGACGGCTCCTGGCACGTCGAGTACAAGAACCTCAAGGACGGTACCGAATCGGCTACCGACGCCAAGTTCCTGTTCATCGGTGCCGGCGGCGGCGCGCTGAAGCTGCTGCAGAAGTCGGGCATCCCGGAAGCCAAGGAATACGCAGGCTTCCCGGTGGGCGGTTCGTTCCTGGTGACCGAGAACCCGACTGTTGCCATGCAGCACATGGCCAAGGCCTACGGCATCGCTTCGACCGGCGCGCCACCCATGTCGGTACCGCACCTGGACACCCGCGTTCTGGACGGCAAGCGCGTCATCCTGTTCGGGCCATTCGCCACCTTCTCGACCAAGTTCCTGAAGAACGGCTCGTACCTGGACCTGCTGGGCAGCACCACGATGCACAACGTGTGGCCGATGACCAAGGTCGGTATCGAACAGTACCCGCTGGTCGAGTACCTCGCCGGCCAGCTGATGCTGTCGGATGATGACCGCTTCGAAGCCCTGCGCACCTACTTCCCGAACGCCAAGAAAGAAGACTGGCGCCTGTGGCAGGCCGGTCAGCGCGTGCAGATCATCAAGCGTGACGAAGAGAAGGGCGGCGTGCTGAAGCTGGGCACCGAAGTGGTTGCCTCCGAAGACCGCACCATCGCCGGCCTGCTGGGCGCCTCCCCAGGTGCATCGACTGCCGCGCCGATCATGCTCAACGTGCTGCAGACCGTGTTCAAGGAAAAGGTGGCTACCCCTGAGTGGCAGGCCAAGATCAAGGAGATCGTCCCGAGCTACGGTACCAAGCTGAACGATTCGGCAGCGGCTACCCAGAAAGAGTGGAACTACACCGCCGAAGTACTGCAGTTGGAGAAGCCGCCAGTGATCGACCAGAGCGTCGGCACCAGCGTTGCGCCAGCCGCAGCGGTCGAGAGCAAGCCTGCTAACGACATGGCGCTGTAAGGCCCTGCTGCTTGCCGGGGAAACCCGGCAACACCAACCACGAGCGTCGCCCCCGGCGGCCTCGTGGTTTTTTGTGCCTGCAGATTTGTACGGGATTGCCCTTTGCAGGAGCGGCCTTGTGTCGCGATAGGGGCGCGCAGCGGCCCCAGGATCTCCAGTCTGGCTCAAGATTGCCGGGGCTGCTGTGCAAGCCCTTTCGCGACACAAGGTCGCTCCTACAGGGACGGTGTCGGCCTACAGAACGCTCGTGGCTTCAGCGCTGCCCGAGAATGCTGCCCAGCAGCCCGGGGAAGCGCCCCTCGAGCTCTTCGCTGCGCAATGAGTTCATGTGCGTGGTCCCCACATTGCGGGTAAACACCAGGCCCGCCTCGCGCAGCACGCGAAAGTGATGGGACATGCTCGACTTCGGCCGCCCGCCATCCAGTTCGCCGCAGCTGGCCTCGGCCACACCGGCCAGGTGGCGGACGATTTCCATGCGCACAGGGTCGCTCAGGGCGTAGAGCAGGCGCTCCAGGGTGAGGTGGTCGGGGGAGGGGTGGGTATAGGTTCGCATGGCCGACATGATAACGGGGTTTCACAAATTGCCATAGTTCGAATATGATCGAACAATCGTAAGTTAACTCACCCCCGGAGTAACCACATGTCCGCCCTGTTCGAACCCTATACCCTCAAGGACGTCACCTTGCGCAACCGCATCGCCATCCCGCCGATGTGCCAGTACATGGCCGAGGACGGCATGATCAACGACTGGCACCACGTCCACCTGGCCGGCCTGGCCCGGGGCGGTGCCGGCCTGGTGGTGGTCGAAGCCACTGCCGTGTCGCCGGAAGGGCGTATCACCCCTGGCTGCGCCGGTATCTGGAGCGATGCCCACGCCCAGGCCTTCGTGCCGGTGGTGCAGGCGATCAAGGCCGCAGGCTCGGTGCCGGGCATCCAGATCGCCCACGCCGGGCGCAAGGCCAGCGCCAATCGCCCATGGGAAGGTGACGACCATATCGCCGCCGACGACGCACGCGGCTGGGACACCATCGCCCCCTCGGCCATCGCTTTCGGCGCCCACCTGCCGAAAGTGCCAAAGGCCATGACCCTGGATGACATCGCCCGGGTCAAGCAGGACTTCGTCGACGGCGCCCGCCGTGCCCGGGATGCCGGTTTCGAGTGGATCGAGCTGCATTTCGCCCACGGCTACCTGGGGCAGAGCTTCTTCTCCGAGCATTCCAACCAGCGTACCGACGCCTATGGCGGCAGCTTCGACAACCGCAGCCGCTTCCTCCTGGAAACCCTGGCGGCCGTGCGTGAAGTGTGGCCGGAGCACCTGCCGCTGACGGCGCGCTTTGGTGTGCTGGAATACGACGGGCGTGACGAGCAGACCCTGCAGGAGTCCATCGAACTGGCGCGGCGTTTCAAGGCCGGTGGCCTGGACCTGCTGAGCGTCAGCGTCGGCTTCACCATCCCCGAGACCAACATTCCGTGGGGCCCGGCCTTCATGGGGCCGATTGCCGAGCGTGTACGCCGCGAAGCAAAACTGCCGGTGACTTCGGCGTGGGGCTTCGGTACGCCGGAGCTGGCCGAAGGGGCGCTGCAAGCCAATCAGCTGGACCTGGTCTCGGTGGGGCGTGCGCACCTGGCTGATCCGCACTGGCCGTATTTCGCGGCCAAGGCGCTGGGCGTGGACAAGGCCTCGTGGACGCTGCCTGCGCCTTACGCGCACTGGCTTGAGCGTTATCGCTGAGTGAATGGGGGCTGCTGCGCAGCCCTTCGCGGGTAAACCCCCTCCCACAGGATCTGAGCAGCCATTCAGGTCGGCGCAGAATCTGTGGGAGCGGGGTTACCCCCGAAGGGGCGCGCAGCGGCCCCCGCTATCAAAACCGATCCAACCGGTAAGCCTCGGGAATCCGCAAACCTTCAATCAACTGCCCCACCCACTGCGCCGTCACCGCCGCCTGGGTCAACCCCAAGTGCTGATGCCCGAACGCCAACAGCACCTTGCCATCCGCCACCCGATCGATCACCGGCAGCGAATCCGGCAACGACGGCCTGAAACCCATCCACGGCGTCGCCCCCTCGGCATCCAGCTCACGCCGGAACAACCCCTTGCTCAACCGATGCAACTGCCACGCCCGCTGCATGCTCGGTGCTGCATCGAGCCCGGCGAACTCCACCGTGCCGGCCAGGCGCAAGCCACCGGCCATGGGCGTCATGATGAACTTGCGCTCCAGCGAGGTGACGGCGAACGGCAGCCGTTGCTGCTCGTTGGGCAGCATCAGGTGGTAGCCGCGTTCGGTGTCCAGTGGGACGCGTTTGCCGGTCAAGCTGTGCACCAGCCTTGCCGAATGCGCACCGCAGGCGATCAGCACCTGGCGGGCCTGCAGGTCGCCCTGGTCACTGTGCAGGGTGACCCTGCCAGCGTGCAGCCGGCCACCGCTTACCTGGCGTCTGGCGAACCGCACACCGGCCGCCTGGGCGGCGTCGAACAGCGCGCCGACCACCCGGTACGGATCGACGAAATGCCCGGTACGCGGGAAGAACAGGCCGCCCTGAAGCGACGGGCTCAACTGTGGCGCTTCGGCGTGCACGGCCTGCGCCGACCAGTAGTCCACCGGCACCGCCTGCTGCTGCAGGCGTGCGCGCAAGGCCTGCAGTGCCGGGCGCGATTCGGCGCGTTCGAATACCAGCAGCGAGCCATCCTCATGCAGCAGGTCAGCACGCCCGATCGAGCCCAGCAAACGCTGCCAGGCGCCCAGGCTTGCCTCGTTGAGCGCGCGCAGGCCGGCCACGCTGCGCTGGAAAGGGGCCGGGCGCAGGTTGAGCAGCAGCCGGGTGAACCAGGGCAACGCCCTGGGCAGGTACTTCCAGTCCAGGCGCAGCGGGCCCATCGGGTCCAGCAGCATGGCCGGCAGGCGCTTGAGGATCGACAGGTCGGCGATGGGGAACACTTGCTCGGTGGCCAGGTGCCCGGCATTGCCCCAGGACGCGCCGTGGCCGGGGGCCTGACGGTCGATCAGCAACACCCGCTTGCCCTGGCGGGCCAGTTGCAAGGCACAGGCGACGCCGACGATGCCGGCGCCGACCACGGCGATATCGGTTTCAGGGGTTTCGAGCATGCCTAGCCTTCCCGTTTGCCGTCGACCAGACGGCGCAGATGCAGCGGGTTGGCGTGTTGCAACTCAGCGGGCAGCAGGGCATCGGGCAGGTCCTGGTAACAGACCGGGCGCAGGAAGCGCAGGATTGCCGCCGTCCCCACCGAGGTGCTGCGGGTATCGGAAGTGGCGGGGAAGGGGCCACCGTGGACCATCGCATCGCACACCTCGACGCCGGTCGGCCAGCCGTTGAGCAGAATGCGCCCGGCCTTGCGCTCCAGGGTCGGCAGCAGATTCCGGGCACTGTCGAAGTCGGCCTCGTCCAGGTGCAAGGTGGCCGTCAGTTGCCCTTCCAGGTGCTCGGCGACCTGGCGCACCTGCGCATCGCTGTCACAGGCCACCACCAATGAGGCCGCGCCAAACACTTCGGCCTGCAAGGCCGGGTCACCCAGGAAAGCCGTAGCCTCGGTCAGGAACAGCTGCGCCTGGCACTGGTTCGGCCCCTGCGGCGCCTGGCCGCTGGCGACCCGTTGGGCGTTGCGGTTATCGGCCAGCGCGGCGATACCGGCGGCGAAGGCTGCGAAGATGCCAGGGGTGAGCATGGTCTGCGCGGCGGTGCGCTGCAGCTGTTCGCCGGCGGCGGCGATGAAGCGTTGCAGCGCCGGGCCCTGGCGGGCGATCAGCAGGCCGGGGTTGGTGCAGAACTGGCCGGCGCCCTGGGTCAGCGAGGCGACGAAACCCTGTGCCAGTACATCGCCGCGGGTTTGCAGGGCGGCGTCGAACAGGAACACCGGGTTGATCGAACTCATTTCGGCGTATACCGGAATCGGTTCCGGGCGTGCCTGGGCGGCCTGGCACAGGGCAACGCCGCCACTGCGCGAGCCGGTGAAACCGACCGCCTTGATGCGCGGGTCGTTGACCAGGCCCAGGCCGATGTCGCGGCCGGCGCCGTACAGCAGGGAGAACACGCCTTCGGGCAGTTCGCACATCTGCACCGCCCGGGCCACCGCCTGGCCGACCAGTTCGCTGGTACCGGGGTGGGCGCTATGGGCCTTGACCACCACCGGGCAGCCGGCGGCCAGTGCCGAGGCGGTATCGCCACCGGCCACCGAAAACGCCAGCGGGAAGTTGCTGGCGCCGAACACCGCCACCGGGCCCAGGGCCACCTGGCGCTGGCGCAGGTCGGCGCGTGGCAATGGTTGGCGCGCGGGCAGGGCGTGGTCAACGCGCACGTCCAGCCATTCGCCGGCACGCACTACCCGGGCGAAGGTGCGTAGCTGGGTGCAGGTGCGTGTGCGTTCACCCTGGATGCGGGCCGCGGGCAGGCCGGTTTCGGCGACGGCCCGGTGGATCAGTTCATCGCCCAATGTTTCGATCTGCTCGGCGATGGTGTCGAGGAAGTTGGCGCGTCGTTCCAGCGGTGTTTCACGGTATTCATCGAACGCCGTCCAGGCCAGGGCACAGGCTTGGGCCAATTGCTCGGCGCTGGCGCCGGCGTAGGGCGGATCGAGTGGTTTGTCGGTGGCCGGGTCGATAGCGCGGATCGCGGCCTGGGTGCCGGTTACGGCGCGCTGGCCAATCAGCAGGTTGCCTGTGAGGGGCATGGGGGCGTCCTTGGTAATTCGAGTTGAGGGCTGGATCTTGCAGGGTGACTGGCTTGAGGCTGCCGGGGGCGCTGCGCACCCCTTTCGCTACACAAGGCCGCTCCTACAGAAAAGCGCGGTCGCCTGTAGGAGCGGCCTTGTGTCGCGATGGGCTGCGCAGCAGCCCCTGGGCCTGACGATCAGGCCAGGTTCTGCTCGGCCGACCAGTTGGCGTACCAGGTGCGGAACAGTGCGTACTGCTGCTCGGCGTAGTGGCGCTGGGCGTCGGTGAGGGCGTCGGTCTCGTTGAAGTGCAGGCTGTATTCGGTATCGCCGTTGAGCACCATCAGATGCTTGTAGTACAGCACCAGGTCGCAGCCTTCATCGAACGACGACAGCACCGCCAGCGCGGCTTCCAGTTCCCGCGCCAGGCGCCGGGCCTTGGCGTCGCCCTTTGCCGCCTGCTTGCTCAGACTCACCAGTTGCAGCACCTGGCGTGGCAGGGCGTTGCCGATGCCGGTGATGGCGCCGGTGGCGTTGCAGTTGACGAAGCCGTGCACCACTTGCGTGTCGACGCCGACCATCAGGGTCACCTCGTCATCCTGGGAGGTGATGTGCTCGGCGGCGTAGCGCAGGTCGGCGGCGCCGCCGAACTCCTTGAAGCCGATCAGGTTGGGGTACTCGCGGCGCAGTTCGAAGAACAGGTCGGCGCGGGTGGCGAAACCGTAGTAGGGGCTGTTGTAGATCACCGCCGGCAGCTTGGGCGCGGCCGCCAGGATCGCCGAGAAGTGATGCTTCTGGGCAATCAGCGATGCGCCACGGGACAGCACGCGGGGGATGACCATCAGCCCGGCAGCGCCGACCTTGGCTGCGTGGGCGGCATGGGCTACCGCCTCGCGAGTGTTCACCGCGCCAGTGCCGACGATGGTCGGGATGCCGGCGGCCACCAGGCGCGCCACGCCTTCCTGGCGCTCGGCCTCGGTGAGCAGCGGCCAGTCGCCCATCGAGCCGCAGTACACCACGGCGCTCATGCCGGCCTCGATCAGCTCGCGGCCCTTGCGCACCAGGGCATCGAAGTCGGGGGCGCGCTGCGCGGTGCAGGGGGTCATCAGGGCGGGCATGCAACCGGTGAAGATGTTGTCAGTCATTGTTGTCACTCCTTGCAGTGTTCGTTGGGAAGAAAGCGGGGTCAGATGCCCCAGGCAAACGGGTCTTGTTCGTCGATCAGCAGGGTGCTGTCGGCGGTCATGTGGGCGCGGCCGGTGATGAACGGGCGGATACGCTCGCCTTCGCGCTCGAAGCGGCCCTGGAACTGGCTGCCGGTGATGCTCGCCTGCACCCAGGCCTGGCCCTCGGCGAGCTTGCCGTCGGCGGCCAGGCACGCCAGCTTGGCGCTGGTACCGGTGCCGCAGGGCGAGCGGTCATAGGCCTTGCCCGGGCACATCACGAAGTTGCGGCTGTCGGCGTGGGCGTCATCGGCGAACAGTTCGATATGGTCGATCGGCGCGCCGTGCTCGCCGGTGATGCCCTGGGTTTCCAGGGCCTTGAGCATTTTCCAGGTGTAGTCGGTCAGGGCCTCGACGTTGTCCAGTTCGATGCGCTGGCCATGTTCGCTGACCAAGAAGAACCAGTTGCCGCCCCAGGCGATGTCGCCGCGCACCGTGCCAAAGCCCGGCACCTCGACCGCCACCTGCTGGCGGTAGCGCCAGGACGGCACGTTGCCGACGGTGACCGCGCCGTCCTCATGCAGGGTGGCGCTGACCTGGCCCACCGGGGTGTCGATCTTGTGCACGCCCGGTTCGATCAGCCCCAGGTGCTGCAAGGAGGCGACCAGGCCGATGGTGCCGTGGCCGCACATGTTCAGGTAGCCGGCGTTGTTGAAGAAGATCACCCCGCAGGTGGCGTCGCTGGAAACCGGCGGGCAGTACAGCGCCCCCACCAGCACATCGTTGCCGCGTGGCTCCAGCAGGCAGGCGCGGCGCCAGTGGTCGTGCAGCTCGCGCAGTTCGTCGCGCTGTTCGGCCATGCTGCGGCCGGTCAATTGCGGGAAGCCTTGCATGACCAGGCGGGTCGGTTCGCCGCCGGTGTGGGAGTCGATGACGTGGATCTGTTTCATGGGCTTGTCCGTCTTCCGATAAGCGAAGTGTTGTGCAGTTGCTGCGGGCCTCATCGCCGGGTACCCGGCACCCACCCCGTCCCCGGTGTAAAAATTGGTTACGCCTTTCCGGCGATAAGGACACCACACATAA